>JACPTJ010000364.1 GCA_016192835.1 Betaproteobacteria bacterium | reverse complement strand
GTGCTCCTTCATAAAGTGCGATTCAGACGTAGAGTCCAGTCAGTCCACGCGTTGACGTACATCAACCGTGCCACTGTCGCAAATAATCTCACATCGCGGACGGCCGCGTGTTGACGAAAGTCAAAGGAGCAAACGTTGACATGCCTCGGCGGGACGTCACTCAGGCGGTGTGCTTCTCCCATCGGTAAACCCGCATCGGAGGAACGTTGAGCAGCGCCACTTCAACTCGCGCCGGCCCCAGGAACGGACGCGCGAGATCTGCAACGCGCGTGCTCACCTGATAGGCCACGAAACGCCCCCCGGGAGCGAGCACCGACGAAATCGCCTTGAGTATCCGCGACCCGGCAATGCGACCCATCGTCGAAAACGGTATCCCCGAAATGACCACCTCGGGAGCAGGCAGGCTGCGCCGCGAGAGACTCTCGCGCAGCTCCCGGGCACTGCCGCGCTGCACGATCAGCCGGGCGTCCGGGATGCGCCCGAGCAGCTCGCAGAACTGCGGATTGATCTCGATGCTCAGGAGAGTCGCCCCCGGCGGTATCGCGCCCAGGATTGCCCGGGTCGTGCCGCCGGTGCCGGCCCCCAACTCTACTACGGTGTGGACTGACCCGACCTCTGCCAGTTCTACGATGCGCCGCTCGAGAAAGCGCGAGCTGGGGATGATGGATGCGACCTGATGCGGATGCTTCAAGAACTGCCGCATGAAGACGACCCGATCCGTCATTTCCTGTTGCAGCCGCAGAGCTTTTTGCATGATCCTCGCTCCCTCGAAACTTCGCCCACGCCGGATGATACAACAGTGGCCCGATCATCCCGATCACAAAAGCTGCGTCAGCTCAGCCACCGCTCCGGAACGGCGTGTTGTCCGGTGCGCAAAAACCAGCGGTCGATGACGACGTGACGCGCGAACGGCCGGGTCGCCATCAGCCTCGCTGCAATAGTTTGCCTGAACTCTTGCGGCAGCCACGAAGCGCTTCGTTGGCGTGGATTTCTCGTCCCGAAGCGGTCGGTCAGGCGGCTCGCGTAAGGCTCGAGCCTGCGGTGCCGATAATTTCCCGCGGCCTCGAGGATGACTTGAGCGGCCATCAAACCGGATTCCACCGCCGGACGAATTCCTTCGCCGCTTTGCGGGTAGGCCAGCCCCGCGGCGTCCCCGATGAGCAGTACACCGTCGTCCGCAAGCTTGCGGCGCGACGCTGGATACAGCAGATAAGCGTGCCCCTTGAACTTTTGCGGCAGGCTGCGCGGGAGCATCCCGCGCTGCTGCAGCCAGCGGCAAAAATTTTCGACGTGCCCGGAGAGCTTGTGGCTGTCCTCGCGGCCGAGACCGACGTTGAGGTAATCGCCTTTCGCGAAGCACCAGCCATAACCCTTGAGATCGGCGCAGAAATACAGTTGCACCATTTCATTGTCGATCCGGCATTCGCTGCGGTCGCGCGCTGCAAGCGGAAATTCGAGCTCCTGCGCGGCGACTACGCTCTCACTATGCCCGGGCGGGCTGCCGAGCATGCGCGCCACCGGGCAGAAATGCCCACCCGCGCCCACCACCAGCGGCGTCCTGATCTCGCCGTTCACCAGCCACGCGTCGCCATCGCGAGCCATCGTCCGCACCGGCTCGCCAAGCCTAAGCCGCGCCTGGGAACGCTGCAGCAGATACTGATCGAATTCGCAGCGGCGAATGCCGAAGCTCGCTACTTCGGGATAATGCATTTCCACTCCCGCCTGACCGATAATGCCGGTGCGAAAGCCGTGGACCGGCTGCATTACGCGGCCCTGCGCGTAATCGGCGCAGTCGAGCTGAAGCGATTTCACCACCGGCGGAGTAACCCAGCCTGCGCACACCTTGT
Organism: Betaproteobacteria bacterium; assembly: GCA_016192835.1. Taxonomy (GTDB): domain Bacteria; phylum Pseudomonadota; class Gammaproteobacteria; order Burkholderiales; family SG8-41; genus PALSA-1004. The sequence goes on along the minus strand of JACPTJ010000364.1, from coordinate 23,394 downwards.
CGCGCGGAAAGATGTGCTTATCCATCACCAGCACGTCGAGACCCGCACGCACAAGCTGCCAGGCGCAGGTTGAGCCGGCCGGACCGCCGCCCACGATCAACGCATCGCAGGTATGCATGGGAATCGGCCCGTCAGCGCCATTGGCCGTAGAGATGGGCCCGCGTCCATGGCATGTCGTTGCTCCCCGCGCGGGCAAACAGCACCTGGAACAACTGCAAATTGCCGGTGTTGAACGCGGCCAGCGATCCCGCAAGATACAGGCGCCAGGTGCGGACGAAGCGCTCGTCGTACATCTCGCTCACGCGCTCACGCGCATCCTCGAAGCGCCGCAGCCAATGCTCGAGCGTCAATGCATAGTGCAGCCGCAGGTTCTCGACATCGAGTACGGACAATTCCTGCGGCTCGAGTATGGCCAGCATTTCGCGCAGCGTCGGCGGATAAGCGCCCGGAAAAATCCGCTTCTCGATCCAGGCATTCAATAAAGCAGGCTGGTCTTGACCGATGCTGTGAAGAATCCCGCGTCCGTTGCGCGGCAGGCAACGGTCGATCACGCGGCCCAGTTCACCGTAGTGATCGCGGCCGACATGCTCGAGCATGCCCACGGACACGAACGCGTCGTATCTCCCGCTGATATTGCGGTAGTCGTCTTCCATGAATTCCACGCGCTGTCCAACGCCCATGGCGCGCGCACGCGCCCTCGCGTATGCAATCTGCTCGCGCGAAATGTTGAACGCACGCACCTGGGCGCCATAGCGCGTTGCCATGTGCAGTGCCAGCGCGCCCCAGCCGCAGCCGGCTTCGACCACCGCATCCCCCGGCCGCAGCCGGAGCTTGCGGCAAACGTGATCCATCTTGGCGACCTGCGCCTGCTCGAGCGACACATCGGGGGTCGGAAAATAAGCGCACGTATAGAGCATTTCCCGGTCGAGCCACAGCCGGTAGAACTCATTGCCAAGGTCGTAGTGATGATGAATGTTGTCGCGCGCAGCGGAAAGCGCGTTCGAGCGGGGACGATCAAGCGACTTGACCAGGTGGCGCAGCGTCCCGGAAAAAGACGCGTGCTCCATACCGCGGCAGGCGACTTCGAGCAGTTTCACGAGGTCGCCATCGACCTCGATCGAACCGTCGCCGTAGGCCTCGCCAAAATACAGTTCCGGATTGATGAACAGCTTGAGCAATGCAGAGCGGTCGGCGATCCGGATGCCGGCCACCGCGTTGCCCCTGCCCGTGAATATGGATTCACCGTTCCAGAGCGTCACCCGCAGCGGGGGGTCGCCCAGCGAACCGAGCAGGCGCCGCATCAGGCGCCCCTCGAGACCGAGCTCCGCCGGCAGCACGCGCGCGTCTTGAGAACGACGGGTCCGCGCAATACCGGCGGCCCGCCGCCCGGAGAGCTCAAGCAGTTGCGCATCGTCAGGCTTCATAGCGATAGCCTCCTTCTGCCCACCCCATTGGGAAGATTAGCGCGGAGTCCGGTGCTGGTGCTTGATGAATGTCAAGAGCTTGATCAATGTCAACTCCCCGACCATGGAACGGATGCATCCTCATCAACGGCTCGGGGAGCAACACTCCCTGACAGCCCGCCATCCAGGACATCCGAAGCATCGGTGACAGCGCCACCAGAAGGCTCGAACATGCAGGGGCTTCCCGCAGCGAACCCCGGCGCGGAAGTTGCGCTCCCGGCCAAGGTCGCTTTCTTAAAGCAGCCGCACCACTATCCACATCCCGTGACGGAAGTGACATTAGTGGAAACCCATCGATCATGGGTGTTCCTCACGGATCAACACGCCTACAAGTTGAAGAAGCCCGGGCGTTATGCATTCCTGGACGTCAGCACCGTTTCCGCCAGGAAATTCTACTGCGAGGAGGAGGTGCGGCTCAACCGGCGTCTCGCGGGCGACGTTTACATCGCCACCGTGCCTCTTGCCGTCGACTGCGCCGGCAAGCTCGAGCTGGGTGGCACAGGATCGCCCGTGGACTGGCTGGTCAAAATGCGCCGCTTGCCGGCGCAGCGCATGCTGGACGTCGCGATTGAACGCAAGCAGATACCGGATGAGCAGATACGTGCGGTTGCACAAAAACTCGCGAAATTCTACCGCGCGTCGGCGCCGGTGGAAATCGCGCCAATTGATTACCGCCGCGGATTCGAACGTGACATCCGCGCGAGTCTTGGCGAGCTCAGCCGCCCCGAGTTCGGCTTGCCCCGGGATCGGGTCGAAGCACCGTGCGCCGCCCAACTGAAGCTGTTGAGCCGGGCGCCGGCGCTATTCGATCGGAGAGTCAATGAGGGAAGGATAGTCGAGGCCCACGGCGATCTCAGACCGGAGCATGTGTGCCTGCTGGACCCCGAGCCTGTCATCATCGATTGCCTCGAATTCAGCCGCGAGTTGAGAACCCTGGATGCGGCAGCCGACCTCGCTTTCCTCGCGCAGGAGTGCGAGCGGCTGGGCGCGCCACGGGTTGGACAAATCGTCTTCGGGATCTACACCGAAGTCACCGGCGATCGGCCGCCGGCAATATTGATCTGCTTTTACAAAAGCCTTTGGGCCTGCCTGCGCGCCAAACTGTGCGCGTGGCATCTGACCGACCCGACCTGTCGCAATCCCGCCAAGTGGTCCGGGTTGGCCGCCGATTATCTGCTCCGTGCCGGACGCTATGCCGCTGAACTTGATTGCAGATAACCTATGTCCGTGACAATTTTCAGGACCCGAGCAGCTCGACGATCGAACCGCCCGCATGGATGCGTTCGATCGCGGCCGCAAACAGCCGGGTCGAATCGAGGACGGTCAGCTTTTCCTCAACCAGCATGGAATCCAGGCGCAACGGCGGCACCGTGTCAGTGACCGCAATCCGGTCGATCGCGGCGGCGCGCAGGATCGCATTGGCGTCGCCGGCAAACAGCCCATGCGAGGCTGCCGCGTAGACCCGTCTGGCTCCGGCCGCGCGGCACGCGGCCGCCGCTCGCGCGATCGTCGTGCCGCTGCTGATCAGGTCGTCGATGATGATGACCGAACTGTTTTTCACCTCCGCGATCAGCGTGTCGCCGCTCACCACCCCGCGCGCGCGATATTTTTCCATGAAGCCGCCGGCTATGGCCCGTCCCAGCCGGCGGCTCAGCGCGACGCGGAACTTCTCGGCCCGTTTCACGCCGCCCGCGTCCGGCGACAGCACCACGATCTCGTCGGCGGCCAACAGCGCCGCAAAGTGCTCGACAAAAAGCAACGCGGCTTCCAGGTGATCGGTGCGGCAACGGAACGCGTTCTGGTAGGCGGCGAGGTTATGAACATCCATGGTCAGGATGCGGTCGGCACCGACTGCTTCGAACAGCGCCGCAACATAGCGCGTCGTCACCGGATCGCGGGGCTGGGACTTCTGGTCTTTGCGAGCGTAGCAAAGGTACGGAACGACGGCGGTCACGCGCGATGCCGACGCGTCTCTGAGGGCCCCAATGAAAAACAGCAGCCGGCAAAGCTTGTCGTTGACGCTTTGCTGATGGTCACCGTACAGCGACTGAATGACGAAGACTTCCTTGCCCCGCACGTTGACCCGCGGTCGCGCCTTGTGCTCGCCGTCTTCGAAACTCCTTTCCTCGTGCTCGGCCAACGCAATATCAAGGTGGTGCGTAATGCGCTCCGCAAAATTGCGGCTGGCGTTCAGTGCGAACAGGCAGACGTTGTCGAGGTTCATGCCAGGCTTTGCAACGAAGATCAACCAAACCCACGGCAAATATTAGACCGTTGCGCCAACAGGCGGTTGATTCAGATCAAAATTGCCGTCGAAGCCGGCTGGTTTCGCGTGCGACAGCGGGTCGCATTGCGCCGTTACTCTCGCGCGCGCTACCTGAAATCCGCTTGATCCAACTCAACACGGGCAAGCCCGCTTTCTGCTAAACAGTAGTTTTGAAGACACGTTGAAACTATCGATGAACATCGATCGCAAACTCTCCCCTCACCCTAACCCTCTCCCCGCTAGCGGGGAGAGGGAACGCTCCCTCTCCCGCCGGGGCGGGAGAGGGTTGGGGTGAGGGTGGCGATGGATGAGAACTTCAGGACCATGTTTGCCGTCTTCACGGACAGAATCGAGGCTGCCAGGCGACTCGCGGCAGCACTCGATCGTTATCGCGGGAAAAATCCGCTCGTGCTGGCGATACCCCGCGGAGCAGTACAGATGGGGCGGGTGGTTGCCGACGAGCTCGGTGGCGAGCTTGACGTGGTGCTGGTGCGGAAGCTCCGTTCACCCGCTTCCGCGGAGTTCGCGGTCGGCTCGATCGACGAAACCGGATGGGCCTACATCGCGCCGCATGCGGGCCGCGCCGGCGCAAACGATAACTATCTCAAGCAGGAGCAGCACGCGCAGCTCGAAATCCTGAAGCAGCGGCGCGCGCTCTATACGCCGGGGCGGGCGCCGATCGACCCGGCAGGCAGGATCGCCATGGTGGTGGACGACGGTCTCGCGACCGGTGCAACCATGATCGCTGCGCTCCATGCAGTGCGCGCAAAAGCGCCGGCGAAGCTCATCTGCGCGGTGCCTGTCGCCGCACCCGACAGCCTCGAGTTGGTCGGGCCTTATGCGGACGAAGTGGTATGCCTGGAGGCGCCCGGGAACTTTTTCGCCGTGGGGCAGTTTTATCGATCGTTCCCACAGGTCGAGGACGAAGAGGTCGTGGCGCTGCTCGGGACGCGACCGCTCGCGCGCACAGCTCGAAATGACTGAATCGCGCAAAACGACCAGGCCGAGGTGTAGGGTGCGCTTGCGCACCATTCGACAATCGGTGCGCAAGCGCACCCTACACCAAAATTGAATCGCACATGACGACCAGACCGAGTGTCGCCGCGAGCGCCCTGATCCACTTGCTCTCGGGGAACGTGCGCCTCGAGGGAATGCTCGAGTTGCCCGCAAACGCTCAGGGTATCGTGCTTTTCGCTCACGGCAGCGGCAGCAGCAGGCTGAGCCCGCGCAACAATTATGTGGCGCGTGAACTGCGCGCCGCCGGGCATGGCACCCTGCTGCTGGATTTGCTGACGCGCGACGAAGATCAAACCTATGAAACGCGTTTCGACATCGGGCTGCTCGCGCGCCGGCTCGCCGATGCGACACGCTGGCTAAAACTGCATCCGGAAGCGGGAAACCTGCCCTTGGGGCTGTTTGGCGCCAGCACCGGTGCGGCAGCGGCGCTGCGGGTGGCCGCCGAATTTCCCGGCGACGTCGCCGCAGTCGTATCGCGCGGCGGCCGTCCGGACCTGGCGGGCAACGAAAACCTCGCGCGGGTGCTCGCTCCAACGCTGCTGATCGTCGGTGGCGCCGATTATCAGGTCATCGAGCTCAATGAAAAAGCCTACCGCGAACTCGACTGCGAAAAAGCTATGGAGATCGTCCCCGGCGCAACGCATCTGTTTGAAGAACCGGGCGCATTGGAAAACGTCGCAGCGCTCGCGGCGCGCTGGTTCACGCGCCATCTGCAGTAGATTTCGCCCGGCGTCCCTGAAGCGAGATCGATGCCGAGCACGCTCGACTGGCGTCCGCCATCCAGGAGGGTCAGCGCTTCCAATGAATGCGCAGCAGGTTCTCCTCGGGGTTGTAATGAGACTCAAGATGGCCTTGATAGGCGTGGCGGACAGCCTCGCCGATGCCATGCGCAAGGTGAATGTCGGTGGTAGTCACCAGCACCGCGCCATGCTCGTCCACGATTTCCATGATGCGCTGCAGCGGATGCTCCGCCTTCGCCTTTTTCTCGATGTGGTGCACGAGATTGATGACCTCGGCACGATGCCCAGCGAGGAAGTCACCTTCGAGCTTGACGAAACCTGCGGGAAAGCGATCATGGATGCGGTGGCAAGCCGGGCACATTTCGCGGTGCGCCGCCTCTGGCTTGGACAGCCATTGCCATCTGCCATCGTGAAAAACCGCACCGCATTGCGGGCACAGCGTGGGTTCGGGCAGCTTCCCGCGTGACCGGTAGCTGTCATGCACGTGTTCCTGCAACGGCTTGTTACGGTAGACCGGCTGGGCGCCGGGCTTTCCGGGCCTCGCGAGTTTCTTGGACATGTTTTCGGGCTCCTTAAGTGCCTAACACATAACGTTGGCCGGGAGAGGCTGACCCGCGACCGACTGCCGATCAAGTTCCACCGCCAGATCCTGCAATGCCGGCGCGATTTCAACGCGGTACGGTTCGGCGCTGCCGTCGAGTTCACGCAAATGCTGCGGCAGGGTCGCCAGCTGCGCTTTCGCGTAGGTGCGGAGCGTCTCGATGCCGGGCGATGCATTCACGCGCCTGCCGCCTCTCATCATCAGCTGCAGCAACGGATTACCCGGCTGAACATCGCCTTCAAGTGTGACCACATCGTGATCGAGCAGACCCTCATCGCGATAATGGCGGTAGACCCGCTTGCGTCCCGGCCACGTCGCCTTGCCCGGAGAGCGCTTGCGCCGCGGTTTGCCGGCGTATTCCTGCAGCTTGTAAACGGCATCGAGGAACGGCGCATCCGACGCAGTCACCAGGCTCGAGCCGATGCCGAAACCGTCGATCGGCGCACCGGCCGCGAGCAGTTCGCGCACGCGATACTCGTCGAGGTTGCCGCTGGCGAAAATCGTGGTTCGCGTAAGCCCGGCGTCGTCAAGGATGCGTCGCACGTTGCGCGCGTGCGCCGCCAGATCGCCGCTGTCCAGACGCACACCCTTGATCGCGATGCCCGCCTGCTGCAATTGCGGGGCGAGCGCGACGATTTTGCGCGCCGCACTTTCCGTATCATAAGTGTCGATCAGGAACACGGTGTTGCCGGGAAATACCTTCGCAAAGTCAACGAATGCGGCCGCCTCGTCGTCGTGGGCCTGCACGAACGAATGCGCCATGGTGCCGAACAGCGGGATGCCGAACATCGGCGCCGCGAGCACCGTCGCCGTACCGGAAAACCCCGCGAGGTAGCTCGCCCGTGCTGCGAGCAGGCCGGCCTCGGCGCCGTGCGCGCGGCGCAGGCCGAAGTCGACCAGCAGCTTGCCGGGAGCCACCAGCACCGAGCGTGCGGCTTTCGACGCCACCGTGGTTTCGAAGTGGACCAGATTGATCAGCCGCGATTCGATCAACTGGGCCTGCGGAATCGGCGCCGTCACACGCAAGATCGGCTCCTGCGGGAAGAACGGCGTTCCTTCCGGCATTGCGTAGACATCGCCGGTGAATCGCAAGCCGCGCAGGTGCTCGACAAAATCCTTGCGAAAGAGGCCGCTTTGCCCGAGCCACGCGAGCTCGTCCTGATCGAAACGCAGCTGCTCCAGGAATTCAAGCGCCTGCTCCAGCCCGGCCGCCAGCAGGAAATTTCTGTGGGGCGGCAGCGTGCGCACGAAAAACTCGAAGACCGCCGTCTCCCGCATGCCGTGCGCAAAATACGCCTGCAGCATGGTGAGCTGATAAAGATCAGTGAGTAGCGGACTTTTCAGCGGGTTCATGATCGAAATCGGCAATGGTCACCGGCTGCGCGCCGAGCCGCTGCATTTCGCTTTCGGCACGCGCACCGTCTGCGGGATTGACGTTGACCGCCCTGATCGCATCGCGCAGCAGCAATACCTCGAAGCCGCTGGCGAGCGCATCGCGCACGGTATGCAGCACGCAGTAGTCGGTGGCAAGACCGCCGATGAGCAGGCGCCGCACGCCGGCACGGCGCAGCAGCGCGGCGAGATCAGTACCGTCGAACGAGGAATACGCTTCAAATTTCGGATTCATGGCTTTGTCGATGACGATCGCATCACGCGGCAGATTGAAACCCGGTGCAAACTGCGCGCCCGGTGTACCGGCTACGCAATGCTCAGGCCACGGGCCGCCCTGGGCTGCAAACGAACAATGCTGCGGCGGATGCCAGTCGCGGCTCGCGTATACCGGCAGGCCGAGTTTTTTCGCCAGCCCGAGATAACGGTTGAGCGCCGGCACCACGGCATCGCCTCCGTCGACCGCGAGCTTGCCACCCGGCAGGAAATCGTTTTGCACGTCCTCCGCCAGCAATGCATCGCCAGCCCCCAACCTGATTGCCATCGCCGGATCCTCCGTCTGTGCCCGAAAGACAGTGCAAATCTACCCGACTTGCGACGCCGGCAGGTTGACGGGAATCAAGGATCAATGCGATTGCCGGTGCGGCCAACGCGGGCTCAACACCGCGCCGCAAGCAATGCGGCCCCGAGCAAACCCAGCCTTTCGTTGGTGACGACGAGCACCGGAATCTGTCTGGCCGCGCTGGAGTAGTTGCCCTTGGCGTTGAATGCGGCGAGGAAGCCGCCGCTCACCAGACGCGGCAGGACCTTGGCCGCAATTCCGCCGGCGACATAGACACCGCCGCGCGCCATGACCGCAAGCGCGTGGTCCCCTGCGACGGCTCCATAACAGGACAAAAAAATGTCAAGCGCATGCGAACACAGCGGATCGCCTGACTCGAGCGCGGCGTGCGCAATCGCGGCAGCCGCATCGCCGCCGGGCAACGCCGTGGCGGGCGCCTCTGATTTGCCCTCGCGGCGGCCGAGGAATTCCCAGATGCGCGCGAGCCCCGGTCCCGACACCACGTCCTCGGCGACAACCCGCCCATGACGTGTATAAAGGTCGCGCCACAACTCGAGCTGCTCCGGCGTCGAGGGAGCAAAGCCGATATGCCCGCCCTCTCCGGCGATCGCCTGATAGCCGCCTTCGGCCCAGATCATGTAGGCGACACCAAGCCCGGTTCCCGCGCCTATCACTACCCGCGGCGCAGCCGCGACTGGCTCGCCACGTTGCAGGGTAACGAGGTCCGCGGCCTGCAACAAATCGACGCCGCTGGCTGCCGCGGCAAAGTCGTTGCTGATCCGCACGCGCGCAATGCCGAACGCGGCGGAAATGGCGTCACCGTCGAGGCGCCACGGCAAATTGGTCATCTGCACGCAGTTGTCGAATACCGGGCCGGCCACGCCGAAGCAGGCGCGCGCGATCGGCTCAAGCGAGCCGTGACGCGCCTCCCATTCAAGCAAAAATGCCCGCAGCACGCTGTCGAAATCCCGGTGGTCAGCGCCAACGTAGCGCCGGCCGAATGCCGGGTGCCAGCGTCCCTGCCGCAGGTCACCTACCTCCAGCAGGGTCTTGGTGGCGCCGATATCACCGGCAAGTATCATGGTCAGGTGTTGACTTGCGTCAAGCGCGATGTCTGTTGCCCCGGATATCATCATCGGTGTCGGCTGCCCAAATCAGCCAAGATCATACGCGCGTTTGGTTGGTCGAACTCAAGATCAACCAGCCCGTCCCGGTACCGGAGCAACGCTGCCATGAGTTCGAGCATATGCAAAGTGTGTTCGCGCAGGAATGGCTATTCTATGCCGGCGATCCCGCATAGCGCGACCTGATGCACGCCAACGACGCCATCATCAAGACCGTGCGGGCGGCGCTCGAGCGCGAAGCGCGCATTAACCTGCACCGCCATCCGGTAACGATCAGGCGTGACGGCGATGTGCTGGTGCTGGAAGGCGAAGTGTACGATATCGCGGCGAAAAAGCTTGCGCTCGGGCTCGCGGCTGCGGTCGCCGGCGTGCGCGGGATCATCGACCGGCTGCGCCTCGTGCCGAGCGAGCGCAAAGGCGACGGCGCGATCCGCGATGGGTGCGTGAAATTCATTCTCGGCGAGCCGACGCTGCGCAACTGTGAGGTTCGTATTCACCACAAGGGCCGTGTCGACGCACTGCGCCGGGTCGAGCCCGACGCGGCCGGCAATATCGAGATCGCCGTTCAGGACGGCGTGATCACGCTCGACGGCGAGGTCGGCAGCCTGTCGCACAAACGCATTGCCGGGGTGCTCGCGTGGTGGACACCGGGCCGCCGCGACGTGGTCGACGGCCTCGAAGTGGTGCCGCCGCAAGTGGACAGCGATGCCGAGATCGAAGAAGCGTTGCGCCTGGTGTTCGAAGCCAATCCCGTGCTCAATCCCGATCAGATTCGTATCTCGAGCCGCGCGAGTGCGATCACGCTGGATGGCCACGTCGCAACGGACGCAGAGAAAGCGCTGGCCGAACTCGATGCGTGGTACCTGTTTGGCGTTGACAAAGTGGAAAATAGGCTGCAGGTGATCAAATAGCGCGCCGCGAAATGACGAGCGAGAAACCGCCCGTCGCCAACGACGATCCCCGACACGCGCCACGCCTGCCGCTCGCCGGGCTGCTGGTACTGGTCTGCGTCGGCGTGCTGCTCCACGTGCTGGATGTTTTCGACTGGCGCGAAACGCTGCAATGGGCGAGGGGCCATGCGCAGCACTGGTGGCTGGCGGCGGCCTTGATCGCGGCACAGGTGGTGCTGTTCATGTTCGCCCTTCCCGGCTCGACCCTGCTGTGGCTGGTCGCGCCGCTGTATCCGCCGGTGGTTGCGACCGCGATCCTGACGCTCGGCGGCAGCTTGGGCGGACTGGCCGGGTATTACGTCGCCCGGCGCATGACGGCCCGGCAACTGGCGCCGCTGCGCCGCCACCGGCTGTTCCGTTTTCTGGAGAACCACGCGGACTTTCTGGCGCTGCTGGGGGTGCGCCTGCTGCCCGCGTTCCCCCACTCGGTGATCAATTACGGCGCGGGCGTTCTGCGCCTGCCCATCGCCGGTTTTCTCGCCGCGGCGGCGCTGGGCCTCGGTGTCAAGTCCTTCCTCTATGCGAGCGTCATCCATGCCGTGGCGCAGGCGGAATTCTCGGAATTCGCCCGCCTTGACATAGTCTTGGCGCTGCTCGCCCTGGCCGCGCTGGCGTTCGCGGGCCGGGCCTTCTGGCGCCGCTTCTGACTTGCGCTGGCCGTTTGCGCTCAGCCGAGCAGCGCCCGCGCCGAGCGAAGCGTCACTTCCTTTGCGATTCGGGTTCGCGTGCGGCGCCAGGGCTTCTTCGGCGCGGCCATGTTGCCCATGTCGGAGCTCGAATACACCGGCATCGTCGAGCGCCTGCGCGCGCTCGACGGCCGCTTTCATCTGCGTGGAGCCGCTTAGACCCGCCGCGCGTTTTGCACGCAACCTACTCGGCACGCTCCCAGCGGAAAATCAGCTCGCGCTGCCCGGTGGCAGGGATCGTCGTTGCGCGTGTAAACGACTCGCTCTCGTAGGTCGCAGTGAACTGATACTTGCCGGGGGGAAGCTTCGCGAGAAACCACGGGCCCTCGGACACCGTCTCGATCACCTTGGCGCCGCGCGCGTCGCTGATCACCACTGCGACGTCGGCGAGGTAGTTGCCCGCTTTCAGCGCGAAAATCACTTTCAGGTTGAAGTCCTTGCTCAGCGCCTCCATGCGCTGAAGCGAATCTTCCCCGACGCCGCCGGACGCGAACGTGACCTGGCCGCTGGTCATGCTCTGACTTTGAGCCGACTGCACCGTACCGGCTGCAATCGCGGCGCTGAAAGCAATCAATATGAACGGCAAGAATCGAAGTCGCATGATGTTCTCCTATCGAGCTTTACATAGCTACGTAACATCGCTCGATCCCTCACCCCCAACCCCTCTCCCGGAGGGCGAGGGGAGCGTCGAGCGAAACCGGACTGTCGTCCGATTTCGTAATTATCAACGATGGTTACCCCACGATGTGGTGTTTTCCGATAAGGTGAACCGTGCTCGCCTGCGGGCCGAGCTCACCCATTTCTTCGGCGAAGCGCACCTCGTCGCCGATCTGCAATTTGTCGAAATCCGCGTCCACAACGCTGTTCCTGTGGAAATAGACCAGCTTGCCGTCGGGTGTTTCGATCCTGCCGCGGTCTTCATCCGGGGAGAACTCCACGATCCTCCCATGCGGAGGTACTTCGTGCGACTTGAACTGGCGGCGCTCCCGCCGCCCGTAATCCTCGAGCTGGCGGCAGATCGCGTCGAATGCATCGCGAACGGCGACGTATACGTCCGTGTGCGCGTGATGCTCGTCAGGCTGCCGGCTTGCCACCAACTCGCCGTTCGGCACCGTGACGTCAATCCGGACGTGGTAATGATTGCCGTGACGGTGATGCTTGTGCTGCGCCTCGACCGCCACGCGGCAGCCCATGATGCGGCCGTAGTATTGCTCCAGTTTCTCGGCTCGTTCGCGAATCCTGGCTTCGACGGCCTCCGAACGGTCCAGATTGTGAAAGGTGATCTGTAGCGGCAGTTGCATGGTCCGACCTCCAGGAATAACCGCATGGAAACAAGACTACCGCATCCGCCTGCATCGTCGCTTGACTTGAATCAACACCGGCCTCGACCACGCTTACATTTGTGACAACCGATTTTCAAGCCGCAGCGATTTCACTTCGCCGTCGTATCGGCTGCGGTTTCAGACAATGCTGCAGCCAACGCATCATCCACCTGCTCGACCCACACGAACTTCAGCTTGTCGCGAGCCTCGGCAGGAATTTCCTCCAGGTCCCGGCGATTGCGCGCGGGCAGCATTACCGTCGTGATCCCGGCGCGCAGGGCCGCCAGCACCTTCTCCTTGACGCCGCCGATCGGCAGCACGAGGCCGCGCAGGCTGATTTCGCCCGTCATCGCAACGTCGCTGCGCACCGGCCGGCCGGTCAGCAGCGACGCGAGCGCCGTGAACATCGCGACCCCCGCGCTCGGACCGTCCTTCGGCGTCGCGCCGGCCGGAACGTGGACGTGGATGTCGGACTTGTCCAGCACCTCCTGCTTGATCCCCAGTTGTTGCGAGCGCGCTTTGACCAAAGACAGCGCGGCCTGCGCGCTTTCCTTCATCACGTCGCCGAGCTGACCGGTGAGTATCAGCTTGCCCGCGCCGGGCATGCGCGTGGCCTCGATAAACAGGATGTCTCCGCCGACGGGTGTCCACGCAAGGCCCGTCGCCACCCCCGGAACGCCCGTGCGCATCGCGACTTCGGACTCGAACTTGCGCGGGCCGAGTATCGCGCCGAGAGCGTCGGAGTCGATCCTGACCTGCTGCTCGTTTCCTTCCGCGATGCGCACCGCAACGTTGCGGAACACGTTGCCGATCTCGCGTTCAAGGTTACGCACGCCCGCCTCGCGCGTGTAGTCCTCGATGATCGCAGTCAGCGCGGCGTCGCTGATTTCGCACTGCTCCGGCTTGAGCCCGGTTGCTTCGAGCTGGCGCGCGACCAGGTAACGGCGCGCGATCTGCAGCTTTTCCTGCGCCGTGTAGCCCGGCAGATTTATGATTTCCATGCGGTCGCGCAGTGGTCCCGGAATCGTGTCGAGCACGTTGGCGGTGCAGATGAACATCACGCCCGACAGATCGAACGGCACCGCGAGATAGTTGTCGCGAAACGTCGAATTCTGCTCGGGATCGAGCACTTCGAGCAGCGCCGAAGCCGGGTCGCCGTGAAAGCCGCCCGCGCCGAGCTTGTCGACCTCGTCGAGCATCATCACGCAGTTGCGCGTTTCCACCTTGCGCAGGTTCTGGATGATGTTGCCCGGCAGTGAGCCGATGTAGGTGCGCCGGTGGCCGCGGATCTCGGCCTCGTCGTGTACGCCGCCGAGACTCGCGTGCACGAACTTGCGCCCGGTTGCTTTCGCAATGCTCTGGCCGAGCGAAGTCTTGCCGACGCCCGGCGGACCGGCAAAGCACAGGATCGGGCTCTTGCCCGACGGATTAAGCTTACGCACCGCGAGATATTCGAGAATGCGCTTCTTGATCTTCTCGAGCCCGTAGTGGTCCGCGTCGAGAATGCGCCGCGCTTGCGCGATGTCGATCGCCGTCCCGGCATCGGCCTTCCACGGCAGCTCGATCAGCCAGTCGAGGTAGGTGCGTATCATCGAGTACTCGCCGGCGCCCTCGGGCATGCGCTCGAGCCGCTTCAGCTCCTTGCGCGCCTGCTTCTCGACTTCCTCGGGCATTTTCGCTTCGGTGATGGCCTTGTCGAGCTCGGCGATTTCCGCCGCGCCCTCGTCGCCCTCGCCGAGCTCCTTCTGGATGGTGCGCATCTGCTCGCGCAGCAAGTGTTTGCGGTTTCTGTCGTCGATCGACTCCTTCGTGCGCTCGTCGATCTCGCGCGAGACCTTCAGCACCTTGATGCGGTGCGACAGCAGTTCGAGCAGCTGGTCAAGCCGCGCCTTGAGATCGAAAGTCTCCAGCAGCTTCTGCTTTTCTTCGGGGCTGATGTCCATCAGCCCGGCGATGAAATCCGCCAGCCGGGCGGGGCCCTCGACACCCTGCAGTGCGACCACCATTTCTTCGGGCACCTGCGGCAGCAATTGCAGGATTTCGGTGGCACGCTGCTTGAGATTGAGAGCGCGCCCCTCGATGTCCGGATCGATCTGCTCGGGCTGCTCGATGAGCTGCACGCGCGCGACCGTGAACGGATAGCCGTCCAGGAATTGCAGCACCCGGAAACGCTTCACGCCCTGGCAGATCACGTGGTGGGAGCCGTCGGGAGCCGTGATGTAACGCAGCACGTTGGCGGTGGTGCCGACCCAGTGCAGGTCATCGGGGCCCGGCAGTTCGGCTTCGGGCTTGCTTTGCAGCAGCACGCCGAGCGGACGCTGCAGGCGCGCGGCCTCCTGCGCCGCCGCGCGCGAACGCTCGCGGCCCACCGTGAGCGGGAACACCACGCCGGGAAACAACACGACGTTGCGTACCGGCACGATGATCAACGCATCATCCGGCAATGGGCGCGCGGTGCCTTCCTGCTGCGGCAGGCTGCCGGGCTCCGGCGTTGCCGTGCGAGCGCCCGCGTCGGCGCTGACCGGACTGATATGGGTGATGGTGTCTTCGCTCATAACTGCCCCGCCTTGCGCAACCTCAGTATCAAACAGCCGTCCCTGAATTCGCGCGTGCCCGCTTCCAGCTGTCCTTCCGGCAACTGAATGCGCCGCTCGAAATAGCCGTACGGAATTTCGAGCCGCCGCACCGCGCCGCGCGCGCCGGCGAACGGGATGCGGCTTTCGGCACGCACGGCGAGCGTCCCGGACTCTATCGTCACCTCGACGCTCCCGCCCGCCACGCCCGGAAGGGCCACGATGATGATGAATTCGCGCTCGTCCTCGAACACGTCAACCGGCGGCTCCCAAACCGCCCGCGTCCGCCCGGACGCGCCCAGCTGGAAAAATTGCCGGTGCATGCGCTCGGCCTCATCGAGCAGATCGCAGGCCTGCGCCCACATCCAGCTGTTCGGATTACGCGATGACATTTGCACTCACTCCAGTTACACGTTGCCCTTGATCCAGCCGAGCAGATTTTCGCTCACTCCAGCACCTCTCCGCAGCACCCAGCCCACCGGGTTCTTGCGAATCGCAAGACTTTGGCGGCTGTGATCCTCGGAATATTGGGGGACCCCCCGCGAAATCAAGGCTCCGCGCAGGGATATCCAGCCAACGGCTCCGCGATCACGGACAGATTGCCCTACTCGTGTCAGGGTAATCCGTGCCCGGCGAGCCGCGGTTGTCCGTTCGGATCACGACTGGACCGGACCCATCAGCATCTTGAGATCATCTTCAACCAGCGTTTCCTTGCTCAACAGCAGCTCCGCCCCCCTCTCGAGATCCTGCCGCCGCCTGGTGAGCAACTCGACCGCCCGCTCGAACGCACTGCCCACCAGCGCCCGAATCGCGCCGTCGATTTCCCTCGCCGTGTCCTCGCTGTAGCTTCGCTCCTGCGCGAGCGTCGGGCCCTGCATGAACGCTGAGTGCTGGGCTTCGTACGTCACCTGCCCCAGTTTCCGGTCCATGCCGTAGCGCATGACCATGTTGCGCGCGATATCAGTCGCTTTCGCGAGGTCATCCGCGGCACCTGTCGAGAGCTTCTCCAGCACGATATGTTCCGCCGCGCGGCCTCCCAGCAGAACCGCCATCTTGTTTTCGAGTTCGTCGCGGGTCATCAGGAAGCGGTCTTCGAGCGGACGCTGGATCGTATAGCCAAGTGCCCCGACGCCGCGTGGAATGATGGATACCTTGTGCACCGGATCGACGCCCGGCAGCGACATCGCGACCAGCGCATGTCCCATTTCGTGATACGCAACGGTCCTGCGTTCGAGGGGATTGAGAATCCGGTTGCGCTTTTCGAGGCCCGCAACAATGCGTTCAACAGCCGCCGTGAAATCATCGAGGGTGACGTCGCTTGCTCGGCGACGCGTCGCAACCAACGCAGCCTCGTTTACCAGGTTGGCCAGGTCGGCGCCCGTGAAGCCGGGGGTCAACGCCGCGATCTCCTCGGTGTTGGTCCCGGGTGCGAGGCGGATCTTGCGGATGTGCACGGCGAGGATCTGGACCCGTCCCTTCTTGTCCGGCTTGTCGACCAGCACTTGCCGGTCAAAGCGTCCCGCCCGCAGCAATGCCGGATCAAGAATCTCCGGGCGGTTGGTGGCAGACAACAGTACCAGACCAACGCTCGGGTCGAAGCCGTCCATCTCGACGAGCAGCTGGTTGAGGGTCTGTTCCTTCTCGTCGTGCCCACCCCAGCCATACGCGCCCCGCGCCCGACCGAGCGCATCGAGCTCGTCGATAAAGATGATGGCCGGCGCTTTTTTTCGCGCTTGCTCGAAGAGGTCTCTCACTCGCGCGGCGCCCACCCCCACGAACATCTCGACGAATTCCGAACCGTTGATCGAAAAAAACGGGACTCCCGCCTCGCCTGCAACCGCGCGCGCGAGCAGCGTCTTTCCCGTTCCGGGAGGCCCGACCAGCAATATCCCCCTCGGGATGCGTCCGCCCAGCCTGCCGAAGCTTTTGGGATCCTTCAGGAACCCGACTGTTTCCTTGAGTTCGTCCTTGGCCTCGTCAACTCCGGCCACATCGTCAAACGTGACTTTCGTGTCGCTCTCCATATAGACCCTGGCTTTGCTCTTGCCTATGGAGAGAAACTCGCCGCCCATGCCTTTGCCTGTCATGCGCTTGATCGCGAACATCCAGAGCGCAAAGAATGCGACCGCTGGAACGACCCAGGACAGCAGGTCGCGAAGGAAGGTGCTTTGGACGACGGCCCCGTACTTGACGCCGTAGGGATCCAGCTCTTTTGCAAGCGCCGGGTCGACCTGCGTGGTGACGAACTTCTGGCGCCCGTCGGCCATTGGCGCCTTGAACGTCCCGAATATCGTGCCGCCCTGTATCGTGATCTCCTTGACCGCCCCGGCTTTGAGGTGGCGCTGGAATTCGCTATACGGGATCAGTTCGACTTGCTGCGTCGTGACCCAGAGATCGCGCAACCAGATGACGCTCAGAATCGCAAGCAGCAGATACCAGATGCCGATTTGAGTCTGCTTGTCCATACAACAGGGGGGGCGGCACTACATCTCCATCCCACCCATCGCACCGGGCCCCGCCTCTTGCTCCGGCAACTCCGCGATCATGACGTCCGCGGTAAGAATCAGACTCGCGATGGAAGCGGCATTTTGCAAGGCAAAGCGGGTCACCTTGGTGGGATCGAGGATACCCATTTCGATGAGATCGCCGTAGGCATCAGTGGCAGCGTTGTAACCGAAGTTGCCATTGCCCTCGAGCACTTTGTCGAGTATCACCGAGGCGTCGCCGCCCGCGTTGGCTACAATCTGGCGCAGGGGTTCTTCGAGTGCCCGCAGCACGATCTTGATGCCCGCTTCCTGGTCGTGGTTATCGCCCTTGAGTTCCTTGATCGCCGTTCGGGCCCGCAGCAGCGCCACGCCGCCGCCCGGCAGGACGCCTTCCTCGACCGCGGCGCGGGTCGCATGCATCGCATCTTCGATGCGGGTTTTTTTCTCTTTCATCGCGGTTTCGGTGGCGGCGCCGACCTTGATCACCGCGACGCCGCCGGAGAGCTTGGCGGCGCGCTCCTGCAGTTTCTCCTTGTCGTAATCGCTGGTGGCGTCCTCGATCTGCTTGCGGATCTGCTTGATGCGGTTCCGGATCTTCGCGGGATCCCCTCCCCCGCCGACGAGGGTGGTGTCGTCCTTCGCCGACTCAATGCGCTTGGCCTTGCCAAACTCCTTGACGGTCGCTTTCTCCAGCGACAAACCGAGTTCCCCGGCGATCACCGTGCCGCCGGTCAGGATGGCGATATCCTCGAGCATCTCCTTGCGACGGTCCCCGAATCCCGGGGCCTTCACCGCACAGCTCTTGAGTATGCCTCGCAGGTGATTGACCACCAGCGTGGCCAGCGCCTCGCCATCGACATCCTCGGCAATGACCAGCAGCGGTTTCCCGGTCTTGGCTACCGCTTCCAGCACCGGCAGCAGATCGTTGATGCTCGAGATTTTCTTGTCGCACAGCAGCACATAAGGCTCTTCCAGCACCGCGCTTTGCTTTTCAGCGTTGTTGATGAAGTAAGGCGACAGATAGCCGCGATCGAACTGCATGCCTTCCACCAGTTCCAGTTCGTTCTGCAGGCCGGAACCGTCTTCGACCGTGATCACGCCTTCTTTTCCAACTTTCTCCATGGCTTCGGCAATCGTGTTGCCGATGGATAAATCGGCGTTCGCGGAAATAGCGCCAACCTGGGCGATTTCCCTGCCCGACGCGCAGGGCGTCGAAAGCCTCCTGAGTTCTTCGACGGTGGCTGCGACCGCCTTGTCGATGCCGCGCTTGAGATCCATCGGGTTCATTCCGGCCGCTACGTACTTCATGCCTTCCTGCACGATGGCCTGCGCCAGCACGGTAGCGGTGGTGGTGCCGTCGCCGGCCACCTCGGAAGTCTTGCTGGCAACTTCCTTCACCATCTGCGCGCCCATGTTCTCGAACTTGTCCTTCAACTCGATCTGCTTCGCGACCACGACGCCGGAGCAGGCCACGAGCGGAGCGCCATAGGCGCGCTCGAGAATGACATTGCGGCCTTTCGGGCCCAGCGTCACCTTGACTGCATCCGCGAGAATATTCACGCCGTCAACGATCTTGGCACGGGCAGCGTCATGAAACATAACCTGTTTTGCCGGCATCGTCATCTCCCGGGTTCGCGTCGGCAGCACCTGCCATGCGCGCCGCCAGAGCTGTCGCATGCGCAAACTCAACGAGGCCGCGAAGATCTCCGGTCCCGGTCGCGCGCTCCGATTGTTTTTTTACCACTTGCAGGCGAACCGCCGCTTGATTTAAGTCACGCAGGAGCGCATTTTTCCCCTTTTCCGACATGGGGATGGAAGAGTTTGCGCTAAGTCAAATCGTTAGCAACGGTTCCGCGCTAACGTTGTTGGCAATTCAAGCAATGATTTGCGTCCCGCCGGTGCAGCAGACACAGGTTGCAAACACGCTGCAGGAAGGCTTACTGAAATGGCAATCATCGGTATCGATCTCGGCACGTCGAATTCGGCTGCCGCAGTACTGCGCGGCGGCCGGCCGGTCATTGTTCCCAGCGCCGAAGGAATAAGCCTGGGCGGCAAGGCATTCCCCAGCTACGTTGCGGTCACCGCCGACGGCCAAATGCTGGTGGGCGAACCCGCGCGGCGGCAGGCGAGCGCCAACCCCGAAGGCACTGCCACTGCATTCAAGCGCAGGATGGGGCAACGCGAAAAAATCCGCCTGCGCGAGCGCGAATTTTCACCCGAGCAGTTGTCGGCATTCTTGCTGCAGAAGGTCAAGCGCGACGCCGAGGCGTTTCTCGGCGAGCCGGTGGAAAAGGCCGTGGTCACCGTTCCCGCCTATTTCGATGACAACCAGCGCTCGGCCACCAAGGACGCGTGCCGTATCGCCGGCCTCGAGGTCGCACGGCTGGTCAATGAGCCGACTGCCGCATCGCTCGCCTACGGGCTCGACCGGCTGGGCGAGGAACTGCGCATTGCGGTAATCGATCTCGGCGGCGGCACGCTCGATGTCACGGTCATGGAGTTCGGCAAGGGCGTGTTCGAAGTCAAGGCAACGAGCGGTGACACTCACCTTGGCGGCACCGACATGAACCAGCGCATTCTCGATCGCCTGGCCGACCGCTTCCGCGACGAAACCGGGATCGAACTTCGCAACGACGCGAAAGCCATGGCGCGCCTGTTGGAAGCCGGCGAACTGGCCAAGATCGAGCTCTCCAACAACATCACCGCGCACATCAGCCTGCCGTACATCGCCGCGGCAGGCGGCACGCCGCGCCATTTCGAGATGGATCTCACGCGCACGGAGCTCGAGCGCGTGGTGCAGCCGGTGATCGAGCGTTGCCGCGCGCCCGTGGAGCAGGCATTACGCGATGCCGGAGCAAAGCCGCACGACATCCAGCGCATCGTGTTCGTCGGCGGGCCGACGCGCATGCCGGCCGTGCGCGCTTTCTTCGAGGACATTTTCGGCAGGAAAGCCGAACTGGGCGTCGACCCGATGGAGTGCGTTGCCTGCGGCGCGGCGATTCAGGGCGGTGTGCTGGCCGGCGAAGTCGGCGGCATCGTGCTGGTCGACGTGACCCCGCTCACGCTCGGCGTCGAAACCCTCGGCGGCATCGCCACGCCACTGATCACCCGCAACACGCCCATCCCGGTCAAGAAGAGCGAGACCTTCACCACTGCCGCGGACTTGCAAACGAGTGTGACGATCCACGTGTTCCAGGGCGAACGGCCGATGTCCGCCGACAACGTGAGCCTCGGCGAATTCAACCTGGACGGCCTGGCGCCGGCGCCGCGCGGCATGCCGAAGATCGAGGTGACATTCGACATCGACGCCAGTGGCATACTCGATGTCGCGGCGCGCGACACCACAACCGGGAAATCGCAATCGATCCGCATCACCGGCTCGACCCGCCTGTCCGAGGAGGAAAAGAAGCGGATGGTCAGCACGGCCGAACGTTACGCCGAAGACGACCGCAAACGGCGCGAACAGGCGGAAAAACTCAATGCCGCCGACGCGCTGTGCTACGAGGCGGAAAAAACGCTCGCCAACTTCAGCGACAGGCTCACGGAAGACCTGCGCAAGCGTGTGGATTCGGCGCTGCGCGACACGCGTGAGGCCTTGCGCAAGAAGGACGCGGCGCTCGCGACCGAGCGCGCCGAAGCCTTGCGGCGCGTGCTGAAGGAAGCCGGCGCAGTGATTTACGCACAAAGCCCCGAGGCGCCGAAGAGCGGCGTTTACGCGGAACACAAATGGCCCGGTGGCGACGCCGGCGCGCCCAGCGCTTCTGATACCGCGCAACGCGCGCGCGTAGTCGACGCCGAATACAAAGAAACCAAATAGGCCCCGGCGCCGCCTGGCAGGTGCCCCATCGCCACCACCGCACAACGCGATTATTACGAAGTGTTGGGGGTCGCGCGCGACGCCGACGGCAAGGCGATCAAAGACGCCTTCCGCAAGCTCGCGCTGCAATATCATCCCGACCGCAACAAGGAGCCCGGCGCCGAGGAGCGTTTCAAGGAGATCGCCGCGGCCTACGCGGTGCTCTCCGATCCGAAGAAGCGCGCCGAGTACGATGCGCACGGCTTCGCCGGCGTCGCGGACTTTTCGCCGCAGGACCTGTTTGCCGGGATCAACTTTGACGACGTCTTCGGCGGCCTCAATTTCGATTTCGGCGGGGGTCTGTTCGACACGTTTTTTCGCCGGCGCGCGAGCGGCCCGCCGCGCGGCCACAACATCGAAATCGGGCTGGAGGTGCCGCTCGAACGCGTGCTCATGGGCGGTGAGGAAAAGCTGCGCTTTGAACGCCCGGCAAGCTGCCCGACGTGTCACGGTTCGGGTGCGAAACTCGGCACCGCGCCGCGCCAATGCGACAAGTGCGGCGGCAGCGGCCGCGAGGTCAGAAGCCAGCGGCAGAAGGGCGTGACGCTGCAGCAGATCTCCACCTGCCCGGCTTGCAACGGCCAGGGCTCTGTTATCGACCAGCGGTGCGCGGAGTGCAAAGGAAGCGGTCGCGTCGTGCGCGAGGAAACGCTCACGCTAAAAATACCCGTTGGCGTCGAGGAAGGCTCCGCGCTGCGCGTGGCCGGGCACGGGATGCCAAGCGAGCACGCCGGCGGCGTGCCGGGAGACCTGTTCGTGATCGTGCGCAGCACGGCTGATCCGCGTTTCGAACGCGTTGGGAGCGAACTGTGGCGCACGGAAGGCATCGGCGTTGCCGACGCTGTGCTTGGCACCGCGCTCAAGGTGCCGACCCTGGACGGCGATCCGGTCACCGTCACGGTGCCGCCAGGCACGCAGCCGGACACCGTACTGCGCCTGCGCGGCAAAGGATTGCCGGATTTCGGCGCACGCCGCCGCGGCGACCTGCTGGTGCGCCTGCGGATGCACGTGCCGGAAAGAACCTCGCCCGAAGAGCGCAAGCTCTACGAGCGGCTGCGCGCGCTCGCGGAGAACAAACGCTGATTCATGTTTGCGTTTCGAGCTTCTTCCACACGCACGCGCCTTTGCTCGCGCGGTCGATCTCGTCGAGCTGGCGAGCGTGCTCGGCAAGCTCTTCGGCACTCGCGGCAATCACGATCAGTTCGAGCTTGCCGGCGGCCAGTCGCGTTGCGTTGGCCGCCTGCGGCGCCGGCTCGACATCCATGATCAGGCTGTCCTGGCCGCGCGTCATCGCAAGATAGACCGCGGCCAGCAGATTGGCGTCGAGCAGCGCGCCATGCAGCGTGCGCGCCGAGTTGTCGATCTGGTAGCGTTCGCAGAGCGCGTTCAGGTTGTTTTTCTTGCCCGGGTGCAGCTCGCGCGCCATCTGCAGCGTATCGACGATGTTCGCGCAATATTCACCGATCGGTTTCAAGTCGAGCAAATCGAGCTCGCGGTTCAGAAACCCGGTGTCGAACGGCGCGTTGTGGATGACCAGTTCGGCGCCGCTCACGAAGTCGAGCCACTCGTTGACGATGTCGCGGAACTTCGGCTTGTCGCGCAGGAATTCCTCGCTCAATCCGTGCACCTGCAGCGCGCCTTCGTCGCTCGCGCGCTCCGGGTTGATGTAGCGGTGAAAATGATTGCCGCTCAGGCGCCGGTCGACGATCTCGACCGCCGCGAGCTCGATCACACGGTGGCCAAGATTGGGATCGAGGCCGGTGGTTTCAGTGTCGAGAATGATCTGCCGCATAAGGCCGTGATTGGTGATTGGTGACTGGTGGCAAAAGCCGTGACTGGTGATTGGTGATTGGTGAAATAATCCCCCCTCTCCCCCGTTACCGGGGGAGAGGGTTGGGGTGAGGGGGTTCACCAGTCACGAGTCACCAATCACGGTCTCAACGCCACGGTTGGCGAGCTCGTCGGCGCGCTCGTTGCCGTCGTGGCCGGCGTGGCCCTTCACCCACAGCCATTCGATCTCGTGCCGCTGTGCCAACGCGTCGAGCTGGCGCCACAAGTCCTCGTTCTTGACGGGCTTTTTGGCGGCGGTTTTCCAACCGCGCTTTTTCCAGTCGTGGATCCACGCCGTGATGCCCTGCTGCACGTACTTTGAATCCGTGTGCAGCTTGACGCGGCACCGACGCCTCAAGGCCTCGAGCGCGCGAATGACGGCGGTCAGCTCCATGCGGTTATTGGTGGTATGCGCTTCGCCGCCGCACAGCTCGCGCGTGCGCAGGCCATGGTTGGTTCCGCGCGGAAGGAAATCGTGGTCCTAGCTTCGGACGAATCGTTCTACCGAAAGCTCGAGCCGGACCTCACG
>JACPTJ010000363.1 GCA_016192835.1 Betaproteobacteria bacterium | reverse complement strand
CGCGTTTGCGAAGCTCAGCCATGTCGTGGACACTCCACGACGTGCAGGACCCTCAGTCGGCCATCGCGCTGACGACGAAGTCAGCCTCCACGGTGAGCCGGTCGAGGATCGCTTTGGGTGCCGGCAGGCTGACCACGTTTTTGCGCCACGATACCACCGACGCTACCGGCCGCACCGCGCACACGCCCTCGACCACCATCGCCAGCAGGTGATCCGCATTGCCCTTGCTGTTGTCGAGCACGCCCAGCCTGACCCCACCCTGCTTGATCCGGCGCTGCGGCAGCAACGCGCCGGAAGCCGGCGCCGGCGCTTCCGGCACTACCAGTGTGACTTTCTGATTCATCGTTCACTCCTCAAATACGGTGATTCGTGATTGGTAATTGGTGATTGGTAAAATCAGCCGTAGGTCAGGTTGCCGCGTCCGCGGCTACCTGACTCCCTCCGATGCCGGGGAGCGTTGCACGCACCCCGGCCTACGCCTGAGCCTTGCCCAATCACGAATCACGAATCACGAGTCACCGCCTTTAACATTTCCGCCGCATGCCTGCGCGTCGTCTCCGTGATTTTAACCCCGCCCAGCATGCGCGCGATCTCTTCGACACGCTGTTTGTCATCCAGCACCGTGGCGTGGCTCAGCACCCTGCCGTTGGCTGCGGTCTTGGTGACCTGCCATTGCCGGTCGGCTGATGCCGCGACCTGCGGCAAGTGCGTAACGCACATCACCTGGTGTTTTTTGCCGAGGGTCTTCAGCATCCGGCCGACGATCTCGGCGACCCGCCCGCCGATGCCGGCGTCGACCTCGTCAAATATCAAAGTCGGCACCTGTGCGATTTCGCTCGTCACCGTCTGGATCGCGAGGCTGATACGCGACAGTTCTCCGCCCGAGGCGACTTTGGCGAGCGGACGCGGCGCAATGCCCTGGTGCGCCGATACCAGGAACTCGATCTGCTCGAGACCGCTGGCATTGCCCTCGGCGAGCGGATTGAGCGCGATCTCGAAGCGGGCGCCGGCCAGCGCCAGCGTCTGCATCGCCGCGGTGACTTTCCCGGCGAGTTTTTTCGCGGCTTGCCGGCGGCCCGCGCTGAGTTTTTTCGCCTCGGCGAGATAGGCTGCGTGCGCTTCGGCTTCGCGCTTGCGCACGGTCTCTACATCGCTCGCGCCGCCCAGCTCATCGAGCCGCTGCCGGGCGTGCGCAAGCGCCTCCTGCAGCGCGTCGGGGGTCACCCGGTACTTGCGGGCGCTGGTATGCACCGCGTCGACGCGTTGCTCGACTTCCCGCAGCCGCTGCGGATCGAGCTCGAGGCGCTGCTGGTAGGCGCGCAGCATGTAGACCGCCTCCTGCGCCTGCGCCTGCGCCGAGACAACGAGGTCGATGATTTCCTTGAGCCGCGTGTCGTATTCGAGCAGATTATCAAGCCGCGACGCCGCGGCGGCGAGCTGCGTCACGCTCGAATTGTCGCCCTCGGACAACGTATCCATCGCAACCTGCGCACCTTCAATCAGGCTCTGGGCATGCGCCAGGCGCGCGTGTTCGGCGAGCAGTTCCTGCCACTCGCCGGGATCGAATTCAAGGGCCTCGAGCTCGCGAACCTGCCACTCGAGCTGCTCGCGCTCGGCCGCAAACGCGGCAGCGTTGGTTTCGAGCGCGTTAAGCTGCTGACGCAGATTCTGCCGACGCTGCCACGCCGCAACGACCGCATCCGCTGCGTCGCACAGTCCCGCATAGGCATCGAGCAGCCCGCGCTGCGCCGCCGCGCGCAGTACCGACTGGTGCTCATGCTGGCCGTGGATATCGACCAGATGCTCGCCCGCCTCGCGCAGTTGCGCGAGCGTCACGGCGCGGCCATTGATGAACGCGCGCGACCGTCCGCCGCTGTCGATCACGCGCCGCAGCAGGCACGCATCGATGTCGCCGGCGAGATCGTTACCGGCAAGCCAGCGTTGCAGCGGCGCGAGGCCGGCAATCTCGAATTCGGCGCTGATTTCGCTTTTCCCGGCGCCCTGCCGCACGATGCCGGCGTCGCTGCGCTCGCCGAGCACCATCGCCAGCGCATCGATCAGAATCGATTTGCCGGCACCGGTTTCGCCCGTGAGCACGGTAAAACCATCGTCGAACTCGAGATCCATCCGGTCGACGATTACGAAATCTCGGATATTCAGCGCGCGGAGCATGGCTCGAAAAAACTAGTAAAACTCCGTCCAGTGCAGTTTTTCGCGCAGCATGCTGTAGTAATCATGCCCGACCGGGTGCAGCAGCCGTATCGTGTGCCCGTAGCGGCGCACCACCACGTGGTCCTGCTCGCGCAGGTCGAAACGCGAATGGCTGTCGAAATGGGCGCGCGCATCGGCTGCGTCGCCGATAATGATCTCGACCACGCTGTCGCTGCTGATCACGATCGGCCGGCTCGAGAACGTATGCGGGCAGATCGGCACCAGCGCCATCACCGAGAGCGACGGATGGACGATCGGGCCGCCCGACGACAGCGCGTAGGCAGTGGAACCCGTCGGACTGGCAACGATCAAACCATCAGCGCGTACCGTGTAGAGAAACTGGCCGTCGATCCGGACCTCGAGTTCGATCATGCTGCCCTTGATGCCCTTCGAGATGACCACGTCGTTGAACGCGAGCACCGTGAAGACGCTGCTCTCGCCGCTGAACACCTCGGCCTCGAGCAGCATGCGCTCTTCGGTCACGTAATTGCCTTCGAGGATGGTGCCGATCGTCTCGAACATGGTGTCGATCGAGATATCGGTCAGAAACCCGAGCCGGCCCTGGTTGACGCCGACCAGCGCGACATCGCACGGCGCGAACGTGCGGGCGATGTTGAGCATGGTGCCGTCGCCGCCGAGCACGACCGCGAGATCGGCCTGGCGCCCGATCTCCTCGAGCACCAGCACCGGATACTTGTTGTCGCCGATATGCGAGGCGGTGAGCCGGTCGATCAGCACTTTGACGCCGCGTTGGGTGAGAAAATCGGCGAGTTTGAGCAGTGGCCCGGCGATTTCCGGGCTCTTGTATTTGCCGATCAGGCCGACGGTCTTGAATGAGGGATTCATGCCCGCATTATATGTGAAACCAATTTACCCGGCAGATGCGGTTTTTTGTGTAGAATAAATTGATGGCTCACGACACTCCAGTCCTGAACGAACGCGCGCAGACGCTGCTGAAAGCGCTGGTCGAGCGCTACATCGCCGACGGCCAGCCGGTCGGGTCGCGCGCGCTGTCGCGGGTTTCCGGGCTCGACCTGAGCCCCGCGAGCATCCGCAACGTGATGGCGGACCTCGAGGAGCTGGGATTCATCGCAAGCCCGCACACGTCCGCCGGCCGTATCCCCACGTCGCGCGGCTACCGCTTTTTCGTCGACACGCTGCTCAAGATCAAGCCACTCGACCGGATCGAAATCCATCAGCTCGAAGGCCAGCTGCACACTGAAAACCGCCAGCGCCTGGTGTTGTCGGCTTCCCACCTGCTCTCCGACCTCACGCGCTTCGCCGGCATCGTGATGACGCCGCGCCGCACCGCGATGTTCCGCCACATCGAGTTCCTCACCCTGTCCGAAAAACGCGTCCTGCTGATCATCGTTTCGCCCGAAGGCGACGTGCAAAACCGCATCTTCAGCACCGACCGGAGCTACACCCAGCCGGAGCTGATCGAAGCCGCGAATATCCTCAATCAGCATTACGCCGGCTGTTCGTTCGAGGAGATCCGGCGCCGCATCCACGACGAACTCAAGGAATTGCGCGAAAACATGTCGCAACTCATGACCGCGGCGCTCGAAATCGGCAGCCGGGCGTTGCAGGAAGCCTCGGACGAAGTCGTGATCTCGGGAGAGCGCAATCTGCTGCAGGTGCACGACCTGTCGGGGGACATGGCGCGGTTGCGCAGCCTGTTCGAGCTGTTCGAACAGAAAACCGGCCTGTTGCAGCTGCTCGACACTTCGAGCCGGGCGCACGGCGTGCAGATTTTCATCGGCGGCGAATCCGGCCTGGTGCCGCTCGACGAGTGCAGCATCGTTACCGCTCCCTATGAAGTCGACGGCAATGTGGTCGGCATACTGGGTGTGATCGGCCCGACGCGCATGGCATACGCGCGCGTGATTCCGATCGTCGATATCACCGCCAAGCTGCTGTCGAGCGCGTTGTCGCATAGCTGAGGCGCCATGCCTCGCTACGCTCCCGAACCTCCTTACAACCACGGCACGTCATCGCGGATCGGGATACTGCTGATCAATCTCGGCACGCCCGAGGCACCGACTGCGTCGGCAGTGCGCCGCTACCTGCGCGAATTCCTCGCCGACCCGCGCGTGGTCGAGATCTGGCGGCCGCTCTGGTGGTTGATCCTCAACCTGTTCATCCTGCCGCTGCGCCCCCGGCAGTCGGCGCAGCGTTACGCGCAGATCTGGATGAGCGACGGCTCGCCGCTTAAGGTACATACCGAGCGGCAGAGCAAGCTGCTGCGCGGCTTCCTCGGCGAGCGCCTGAAGGTGCCGCTCGCGATCGACTACGCGATGCGCTACGGCAAGCCGTCGGTTGCCGACGCGCTGACCGGCCTGAAGCAACAAGGCTGCGGCCGCGTGCTGGTGCTGCCGCTATATCCGCAATACGCGGCGAGCACCACTGCAACCGCGATGGACGCGGTCGGCGCCGTCTTCGCCGCCACGCGCAACCAGCCGGCCCTGCGCAGCGTCAGGAATTTCCACGATCATCCGGGTTATATCGCCGCGCTGGCGCAAAACATCAGCGATTACTGGCTGCAGCACGGCCGCCCCGAGCAGCTGATCATGAGCTTTCACGGCGTGCCGCGCTACACGCTCGATAAAGGCGACCCCTACCATTGCGAATGCCACAAAACCGCGCGCTTGCTGACGGAAGCACTCAGGCTCGGGCCCGCGGATTACCAGGTCACGTTCCAATCGCGCTTCGGCCGCGCCGAATGGCTGCAGCCCTATACCGCCGCGGTGCTCAGGGATCTCGGCAGGCAGAAGCTCGGCCGCGTCGACGTGGTTTGTCCGGGATTTATCAGCGACTGCCTCGAGACGCTCGAGGAGATCGCGATCGAGGGGAAGACCATTTTTCTCAACGCCGGCGGCAAGGACTACCATTACATTTCCTGCCTGAACGAGCGCGACGACTGGATCCACGCGCTTGCCGACATCGTCGCCACGAATCTGCTCGGCTGGGCCGGCGCCGAGCCTGCGGCGGAAACGCTCCAGCGTTCGCGCGCACAGGCGCTGGCCGCCGGTGCCAAAAACTAGCGATGAGTGCAGAATGACGAGGTCAAAATGCGACTCCTGATCAGCTGGGTGATCAACGCGCTGGCGCTGCTCGCGCTGCCGTACATCTTCGAATCGATCCGGGTCGAGGGTTTCTATACTGCGTTGATCACTGCGCTCGTGCTCGGACTGGTGAATGCGCTGATCCGGCCGGTCCTGATCCTGCTCACGCTGCCGATCAACATCCTCACGCTCGGCCTGTTCACTTTCGTCATCAACGGTCTGCTGTTCTGGTTTGTCGCGTCGTTCGTGAAGGGATTCTTCGTGGCGGGATTCTGGCCCGCGGTCGGGGGTGCCATCGTCTACAGCATCATCAGCTGGGCGCTGAGCGCATTGATACTCGGCGACCGGCCGCCTGCCCGCGACTAACTGGGTGCGCTTGCGCACCATCCGGCAATCGGTGCGCAAGCGCACCCTACTCCTGGTGCTGGGCGAGCGGCCGGCACCGGGAACCAGGGATTAATCCTGCCGAATTTCCAGTGCTGCGGTCAGACGCGCCGCCAGCTCCGCGCGCTCGGCCTCGGGCGCAGCCTTCAGCACCGCCCGCCATTGCGGAAACAGGTTGTTCTCCTCGCGGTATTCGTGCTTGGCGAGCGTGCCTGACAGCAGCCCGGCATAAATCGCCGCCTCGCCCGCGTCCGGCGCTGACTCATCGAGCGCGCTTTCGACGATCGCCAGTTGCGACAGGATGTCGTCGTGCTCGCGCAGCATGATCGCAGCCGGATCGGACGGCGACTGCGAGCGCGCCGTGGCAAAATATGGCGCGAGAATTTCGTTCTCGGCAGCGATGTGCTTGCGCAAGCCAGCCGCCAGGTCACGCATCCGCGGCATTGCGCCGGCTGCGTCGCCCTGGTTAAGGAAGATCAGTATGCGCGCGAGTCCCCGGTCCAGCTGGTCATGGGCGCGCGCCAGCAAGTCGAACAAATCAGTCCGCAGTTCGTCCATAGCCTGCCATCCTAGTCGAGTGTGCGCCGCGCGCCAATGCCGGCGTCGCAGACAGCCATTAGGCTTTCCGATCAAAAACTTGCGACGGCCCTTGAAATCGCAGCCGAAGCCCCAATTACCAAACAGTTAATTGAGGAGTAACGAGCAATGCAGGATACGCATCAGGAACCCGTTCCGGCCGGTCCGCTGCAGGAGGAGCCGCAACCCGCCGCGGCCGACCAGGATGTCGGCGCCGCAGAGGTAATGCCCAGCCTCGAGACACTGCTGAAACAGGCCGAACTCGCCGCGCAGGAGCATCACGACGCGTGGCTGCGCGCCAGGGCCGAAGCCGACAACATCCGCAAACGCGCGCAGGTCGACATTGCCAACGCCCACAAGTATGCGATCGAGAACTTTTCATCAGCGCTGCTCGCGGTCAAAGACAGCCTGGAAGCAGCACTCGCGACGACCAACGCTACGATCGATACCGTCAAAAGCGGCGTCGAGCTCACGCTCAAACAGCTCAACTCGGTATTCGAGAAATTCAACCTGACCGCGATCGACCCCGCCGGCCAGAAATTCGATCCGCACCGTCATCAGGCGATCGGCATGCTCGATTCCGACGCCGAACCCAATACCGTAGTACAGGTGCTGCAGAAGGGCTACCTGCTCAATGACCGCGTGATCCGCCCCGCGATGGTGATGGTGGCCAAAGCGAAAACAGTTGAAAACGGATGAATAACCCCAAGATTCAAAGATAATTGAGCGGCCAACGGTTTCAATTTAGAGAGGTAGAACATGGCAAAGATTATCGGGATAGACCTGGGCACGACCAACTCGTGTGTGGCGATCATGGAAAACGGCCAGCCGAAGGTTATCGAAAACTCGGAAGGCGCGCGTACCACGCCGTCGATCGTCGCATATGCGGACGATAACGAAATCCTGGTCGGCGCCTCGGCCAAACGGCAGGCGGTGACCAACGCGAAGAACACGCTTTACGCCGTGAAACGCCTGATCGGCCGCCGCTTCGACGAAAAGGAAGTCCAGAAGGACATCGGGCTCATGCCCTACAAGATCATCAAAGCCGATAACAATGACGCCTGGGTCGAGGTGCGCGGCAAGAAAATCGCGCCTCCCGAAATCTCGGCGCAAGTACTGATCAAGATGAAGAAGACCGCCGAGGACTACCTCGGCGAGCCGGTCACCGAGGCGGTGATCACGGTGCCCGCGTATTCCAACGACTCGCAGCGCCAGGCGACCAAGGACGCCGGCCGCATCGCGGGGCTCGACGTCAAGCGCATCATCAACGAGCCGACCGCGGCCGCGCTGGCTTTCGGCATGGACAAGAAGGAAGGCGACCGCAAGATCGCGGTCTACGACCTAGGCGGCGGCACGTTCGACATTTCGATCATCGAGATCGCGGAAGTCGACAAGGAGCACCAGTTCGAAGTGCTCTCGACCAACGGCGACACCTTCCTCGGCGGCGAGGACTTCGACCAGCGCCTGATGGATTACCTGTGCGACGAGTTCAAGAAGGAGCAGGGCATCGATCTCAGAAAAGACATGCTCGCGCTGCAGCGGCTGAAAGACGCCGCGGAAAAAGCCAAGATCGAGCTTTCCTCGTCGCAGCAGACCGAGGTCAACCTGCCCTACATCACGGCCGATGCGGCGGGGCCCAAGCACCTCGCGATCAAGATCACGCGCGCGAAATTCGAAAGCCTGGTCGAGGATTTGATCGAGAAAACGATCAAGCCGTGCGAAATCGCGATCAAGGACGCAGGCGTCAAGTTGAGCGACATCTCCGACGTCATCCTGGTCGGCGGTCAGACCCGCATGCCGAAAGTGCAGGACAAGGTGAAGGAAGTCTTCGGCAGAGAGCCGCGCAAGGACGTCAACCCCGACGAGGCAGTTGCAGTCGGTGCTGCAATCCAGGGCGGCGTGCTCAAAGGCGACGTCAAGGACGTGCTGCTGCTCGACGTGACGCCGCTGTCGCTCGGCATCGAGACCCTCGGCAGCGTGATGACCAAGCTGATTCAGAAGAACACCACGATCCCGACCAAGGCATCGCAGGTGTTCTCGACCGCCGAGGACAATCAGTCGGCTGTGACAATCCACGTCCTGCAGGGCGAGCGCGAGATGGCCACCGGCAACAAGAGCCTCGGTCAGTTCAACCTGACCGACATCCCGGTGGCGCCGCGCGGCATGCCGCAGATCGAGGTCACGTTCGACATCGACGCCAACGGCATACTGCACGTGTCGGCCAAGGACAAGGCGACCGGCAAGGAAAACAAGATCAAGATCCAGGCGAATTCGGGTCTCACCGAAGACGAAATCAAGCGCATGGTGCAGGACGCCGAAGCCCACGCCGAGGAAGACAAGAAGGCGGTGGAACTCGTGACCGCGCGCAATCAGTGCGACGCGCTGGTGCACTCGGTCAAGAAGTCGCTTACGGAATACGGCGACAAGCTCGGCGCAGACGAGAAGTCGAAGATCGAGGCCGCGCTCAAGGAAGCCGAAGCGGCGCTGAAGAGCGACGACAAGGCGCAGATCGATGCCAAGTCGCAGGCGCTCGCCACCGCGGCACACAAGCTCGCCGAGCAGATGCACGCGCAGGAGCAGGCAAAACAGCAGGCGGCGGGGGCCGAGGCCAAAGCTGAAGCGGGCGGCAAGAAGGACGATGGCAATGTGGTTGATGCGGAATATGAGGAAGTGAAGGACAAGAAATAAGGATTCAGGATTCGGCAGTTGCAAGGGGGTAAACGCAGGACGGGCGCGATTGCGTCCCGTCCTCTTTGCGTTGTAAATCCCGAATCCTAAAAAGCCATGGCGAAAAGAGACTACTACGACGTGCTCGGCATCAACCGGGACGCCTCCGACGAGGAGATCAAGAAGGCGTATCGCAAACTCGCGATGAAATTCCATCCGGACCGCAATCCGGATAACCCGAAAGCCGAGGACCAATTCAAGGAAGCCAAGCAGGCGTACGAGATCCTGTCGGACGCCGGCAAGCGCACGGCGTACGATCAGTACGGCCACGCCGGCGTCGATTCGTCCGCCGCTGCCGGCGCGGGCGCAGGTTTCGGCAACTTCGCCGATGCGTTCGGCGATATCTTCGGCGACATCTTCGGCGGCGGCCGGCAACGCTCGCAGGTCTATCGCGGTGCCGACCTGCGCTACAACCTCGAAATCGCACTCGAGGAAGCGGCCCGCGGCACCGAGACCAAGATCCGCATTCCGGCGATGGAGGAATGCGAGACCTGCCACGGCAGCGGCGCCAAGCCCGGCACGCAGCCCACGACCTGCACGACCTGCGGCGGCCACGGCCAGGTGCGCATGCAGCAGGGATTCTTCTCGATCCAGCAGACGTGCCCCAAATGCCACGGCAGCGGCAAGATCGTGCAGTCGCCCTGCGCAACCTGCCACGGCGCGGGCCGCATCAAGCGGCACAAGACGCTGTCGGTGAAGATCCCTTCAGGCGTCGACGAAGGCGACCGCATCCGGCTCTCGGGCGAAGGCGAAGCCGGCGTCAACGGCGGCCCGTCGGGCGACCTGTATGTGGTGATCCACCTCAAGCCGCATGCGGTATTCCAGCGCGATCACAACGACCTGCACTGCGAAATGCCGATCAGCTACAGCACCGCCGCGCTCGGCGGCGAAATCGAGATTCCGACGCTCGACGGCTACGCCAAGATCAAGGTGCCTGCGGAAACGCAGACCGGCAAAGTGTTCCGGCTGCGCGGCAAAGGCATCAAGGGTGTGCGTTCATCGGCCACGGGCGATTTGTTGTGCCACGTCGTCATTGAAACGCCGATCAACCTGACGCCGCGCCAACGCGAATTGCTGGCCGAGCTTGAAGCGATCAACGTCAAAGACACCGGGCGCCACAACCCGCGCGCCAAGTCGTGGATGGACAAGGTCAAGGAGTTTTTTGAGGGGTAAAACCTACCGGCCGCTCGTGCGCGCCGTCACCTGCGGCGATTCCACCGCGGTGCTGCGCGTGGTAATCCGCTTGATCAACTCAGCCCACACGCTGGAGACATCCGGCGCGAAAACCGTATCCGCATCGGCCTCGATCAAATACCAGCCACCGCGCGCGATCTCGGCCTGCAACTGTCCCGGCGCCCAGCCGGCGAAGCCCGCGTAGGCCCGAAACGCGGGTACCGATACCTCGCCGCGCACAATCTGCTCGATCAACCCGGCGTCGCCGCTCAGGTAAACGTCCGCGAGAACCTGCAGGCTGCGCTCCGGCCGCACCTCGCTGCGCACCAGAAACAACAACGCGTTGGGCATAACCGGCCCGCCGCCGTAGATCTGGTCGAATTGCTCGGGCACCTTTGCCGCGCCGGGAATGACTTCGCTCAGGCGTGCATCGAGCGGCCGATTCACGATCACCCCGAGCGGTCCGCCGCCGACTTCAGGCTGCGTGATCAACACCACCGTTTCGCGGAAATTCGGATCCAGCAACTCGGGTTTCGCGACCAGAAAAACGCCATTGGCGAGCGCAGTGTCGGCAGCATGGACAACAACCGCCGCCTGCATCAGCAGCGCCGCAATGAGCGTGCGCGAAATCAAAGACACGATGCGGCCAAAAGCGGTCTCAAAAATCTGATGGAACCGCCGATGAACGCGGATGAACGCCGATATACTCAAAACTTCGAGAGAAACGGACAAGGACGTTCTTATCGGCGTTAATCGGCGTTTATCTGCGGCTAAACGCTTTTTCGCTTGTTAAGAGCCGCAGGCGAGCGGATCGGTGTTGGGCGCCGCGGGAACGGCAGCCGGTGCGCCGACCGCCTCCAGCTTCACGCCGCGGCGCACGGCAGTCATTTCGGCCACGATCGACAGCGCGATTTCCGCGGGGGTCTTGCTGCCGATCTTCAGCCCGACGGGCCCGTACAGCCGCGCAATCTCTTCGGCAGAAAGATCGAATTCCGCAAGCCGTTTGCGACGTTTTTCGTTGTTGAGCCGCGAGCCGACCGCACCGACGTAGAATGCCGGCGACTTGAGCGCTTCGGTAAGCGCCGCATCGTCGAGCTTGGGGTCGTGCGTCACCGCCACGACGGCGAAATGCGGATCGGGATTCATCTCCAGCACGACGTCGTCGGGATAGCCGCGCACGAGTGTCACGCCCGGCACGTTCCATTCGTCCGCATATTCCTCGCGTGGATCGCAGACCGTGACCTGGTAGTCGAGCGCCTGCGCCATTTGCGCGAGGAAACGCGACGTCTGTCCGGCGCCAATGATCAGCAGCCGCCAGCGCGGGCCGTGGATGCTTTTGAGCACCTTGCCGTCGAATTCGAGCACGTCCGACCAGCTGCCGGACTGCAGCTTCACGTTTCCCGATTCCAGGTTGAGGAAGCGCGCAACAAGTTCGTGCCGCTCGATCGTCGCCAGCAGTTCCTTCAACTGGGATTCCGCCCGCACCGGTTCGAGCACGAGCTGCAGCGTGCCGCCGCACGGCAGGCCGAAACGTGCCGCCTGATCGGCGGTCACGCCGTACGTCACGACTTCAGGCTTGCCGCCCGTCGTCTGGTGCGCCTTTGCGCGTTCGATGAGATCGTCCTCGACGCAACCGCCCGACACCGAGCCGATGATGTGACCATCATCGCGGATGACGAGCATCGCGCCGACCGGGCGCGGCGCCGAGCCCCACGTTTTGGTGACGGTCGCAAGCGTCGCCTTGTGCCCGGCATCGAGCCACGCGACTGCGCTTTTCAGTACCTCGGTATCGACGCTATCCATGCTGAGCCTCGTCAGGTATTTGTCCGCGCCAACCGAATATTCCGGAATTGGTTGACAAACCATTTCCGCTCGACGTTCCCCTCTCCCGCCTCGGGAGAGGGGCTAGGGGTGAGGGAAGGCAGCGCGGCATGATCGAATAGGTTAGTGCATCGCGCAGCAGCGGGTCAAGCAACGGAATTACGCGGCACCGTCCAGTTGCCGGTTGTTGGAGCGTCCAATTGCCGGGTCCGGCTGATTGCAACTTTACCCCCCGGCTATCTGAAACCCACCGCCCGGCTAACTTACTATTAGCGGCCCGGCCAAATTACTATTTGGAGACCGGCCAATTGCCGGTTATCGCTCCGGCCAATTGCCTATTGGAATAGACTCCCGCCATGATTGTCTGCGGACAATCAATCGCGCTACCATGTGCATGTGCCCACATGGACCCTTCTTGTTTCAGCCATCGCGCTGCTGATCGGCAGCATGCCGCCGGCGCAGGCCGCGGATGCGTGGCCCAGTCACCCCATCCGCCTGATTGCCCCCTTTCCCGCCGGCAGTTCCGTGGATGCCGCGGTGCGGGTGATCACGCCGCGCGTCGCCGATGCGCTGGGACAATTCATCGTCATCGACAACCGCGCCGGGGCCAGTGGAGGGATCGGCGCCGAACTCGGAGCAAAAGCCACCCCTGACGGCTACACGCTTTCCGGCGGCACCACCAGTACCCATGCGCTGGCCAAAGCGCTGAATCCGCACCTCAGTTACGACCCGCTGCGCGACTTCGCGCCAATCACGCTGATCGGGCACCTGCCCTACATTATCGCAGTGCACCCGGCCGTGGCGGCAGCGAGCCTTCAGGAACTGATTGCACTGGCGCGCGCGAAGCCCGGCCAGATCCGCTACACGACCGTCGGCAATGCCAGCATGGCGCGCCTCGGCGGCGAACTGCTGTCGACGCTGACCGGCATCCAGATGACGCCCATCGCCTACAAGAGCTCCGCGCAATCCGTGCTCGACACTATCGCCGGCCGCATCGAGCTGCAGTTCGGCACCATGGCGCCGGTGCTGCCGCATGTGCGTTCGGGCACGCTGCGCCCGCTCGCGGTCACCGGTACTGCACGCTCACCGGCGCTGCCCGATGTACCCACCGCCGTGGAAGCCGGCGTTCCGGATTTCGAAGTCACGCTCTGGTTCGGCCTGTTTGCGCCCGCCAGAACACCGCGCGCAATTGTCGAACGCCTGCACCGGGAATTCACCGCCGCGATCGGCACGCCCCAGGTACGCAACGCGCTTCTCGCGCAGGGCCTGCAGCCGCAAACCACGACGCCCGCGGCATTCAGCAAACTGATTGCCGCCGAGATCGACAAATGGGGCCGGGTCGCGCGCAAAGCCAACCTGAAACTCGAGTGATCCCGAGTGGAGTCGAGCGCACGGGATCGTGCATCAAGTTGCTAACGCAGCACCACCAGTGCGTCCGCGGCGACGACCCCTGAACCGCGTGGCCGCACCAGCATGGGATTGATATCCAGTTCCGCAAGACGGTCACGCATCGTCCAGGCCATTTGCGACACCGCGGCGAGAGCAACCGCGAGCGCATCCACGTCGCGTGGCGGCTGCCCACGCAGTCCATCGAAAATCGGCGACGCGCGCAGCTCACGGATCATGACTCGCGCGGTCTCCACGTCAAACGGCGCGAGGCGGTAAGTCAGGTCTTTGAGCGTTTCGGCATAAACACCTCCCATGCCGAACGCGACGACCGGTCCGAATACCGGGTCGCTCACCACGCCGACGATGGTCTCGATGCCGTCGCCTATCATCGGCGACACGAGCAGTCCTGAAAGTACCGCCTGCGGCGCGCGTTGCTGATTTCGCGCGGCGACCCGACGGTGTTCTTCACGCGCCCGATCAGTCTCGCGTTCATGATCGCCACCCTGCTGATCCTGGTGGTCATGATCGCGCCCGCGG
>JACPTJ010000362.1 GCA_016192835.1 Betaproteobacteria bacterium | reverse complement strand
GCCGTAGCCCTTGATGCCGGAGGACTTCTTGACGATGATTTTGGTGCCGGTCATGAAGTAGGTGGGCGCGAAGGCGACCTGCTTCTGGCGCTCGACGCTGTTGGTGGTGGAGCCGCATTCCATGTCGATGTTGCCGCCGGTCAGGATCGGGATGCGCGTCTGCGAGGTGACGGGCACGTACTCGACCTTGAGTTTGGGCAACTTGAGCTGGGCCTTGATCGCATCGACGATCTTCAGGCAGATGTCGGTGCCATAGCCGACCACCTGTTGTTTGTCGTCCTGGTAGGAAAAGGGGCTGGACGCTTCGCGATGGCCGATCTTGACAACGCCGGTATCCTTGATTTTCTTTAGCGTGCCCGTGAGTTCTTGTGCCGCGAGAGGGGCGGCGCAAATCGTGCAGGCAGCAACGGTCAGCAACAACTTCGAAATGCGGTTCATGTGTCTCTCCCGATTATTTGACTTCGACCCACGTCATTGCCAATAGTATAAGTGCCTATCCCTGGATCGAGGGCAACAATCTAGCCCTACTGTTTGGGTTTGTCCAGTAACAAAAAAAGCGCTGCGGGCGGCCCTGGCAGGCCCACTGCTTTTTCTGCATTTGCCGCGAATGCCGGGATCCCGGACTTCGGCAGCGCGCCGAAATGCTAACATTTCGTCAGGCGGTGTCGCCGGTTGAAGGGATGCACCTGATGAAGGTCGGATTCATAGGGCTTGGGCAAATGGGCAAGGCCATGGCCGGGAGATTGCTCGAGGCGGGCCACGAGCTTACGGTCTACAACCGGAGTCGCGCCGCCGCGGAGCCGTTTCTGGCAAGGGGTGCGCAAATCGCTGCCGCGCCTGTCCACGCGCTTGACGCGGAGATCGTGATCACCATGCTCGCCGACGATGCGGCAGTCGAGGCGGTCTGGGTTGCGCCGGGCCTCGTCGGCAGAATGCCGCCGTCCGGCATCCATCTCAACATGGCATCAGTCAGCCTGGCGATGGGCAAGCGGCTGACGGGGCTCCACGCTGCCGCGGGCAGTCACTACGTGTCGGCGCCGGTCTTCGGTCGCCCGGATGCGGCGGCGCGAGGGCTGCTCGACATCGTCGCCGGCGGTAATGAGGCCGCAATCGCGCGCTGCAAGCCGCTGTTCGATGCGCTCGGCCGGAATGCGTTCGTCGTCGGCACTGAGCCGTATCAGGCCAATCTCGTGAAGATCACGCGCAATTTCCTGCTGGCATCGGTGATCGTGAGTCTCGGCGAGGCGTTTGCGCTCGTGCGCAAGTCCGGGGTCGACCCGGCCGCGTTCCTCGGCATCATCACCCGCACTTCGTTCAGCGCGCCCGTCTACAAGAGCTACGGCCGGATGATGATCGACAAGGCGTTCGTGCCCACGACGTTTCCGCTGCGACTCGGCCTGAAGGATGTCGAACTCGCGCTGGCTGCCGGCAGCGATACCGGCGTGCCGATGCCGTCTGCGAGCCTCATTCGCGAGCAGCACCTGGATGCCATCGCCGGCGGTTTCGGGGAGCAGGAGTGGGCGGCGCTTGCCGAATACATCGCGCAGAACGCCGGTCTGTAGCTAAGACCGGTCCCGGCCTGCCGCGCCGACGACCTTGACGCCGGCCCAATCCTCCAGATAGGTGATGAGCGTGGAGGAGTCGCGCTTGGCGCCGCCGTGATTTACGCCGTATCCCCACAGCTGCCGCGCCATGTTGCCCATCAGCATGGTCACCCCGAGCCGATCCGCCTCCTTCATGCACAGGGTGATGTCCTTGTAAGTGATCTCCATGTTGCTGCCGTAGTCGAACGTGCGCGGCAGGACCGAGTTGGGCATCTTGTAGAGCGTGCAGTTGTTCATCCCGGTGCTGTTGTTGATGACCTCGACCATGGCATTGGGGTCGAGTCCGGCCTTGGCGCCGAGCACGAATGCTTCGTAGGTGGCGGCGGTGCCGATCTGCGAGAGCAGGTTGTTGACGAGTTTCATCATCTGCGCGAGCCCCGGCTTTTCGCCCATGTAGTAGGTGCGGCCGCAGGGCTCGACTACCGGAGCGACGCGCGCGTAGGCGGCGCGGTTGCCGGACATGATGAGGGAAAGCATGCCCTCGCGCGCCCTTTTTACGCCGCCGCTCACTGGAGAGTCGAGCAGGGTGATGTCGTGCTTGGCGAGTTCGACGCCGAGGTTAGTCGCGAACTCCGGCCCCGTGGTCGAGCACTCGACCAGGATCTCAACCGCGTTGCCGTGGCAGACGCCTTGGGCGCCGAGCGCGACCTCGCGCACGATCTCGAGCGCGGGAAGGCAGGTGAAAACGATCTGCGCCTCAGACGCCACCGCCCGCGGCGACCCCGCGGGACGGCCCCCCGCCTTGACTGCAGCGTCCAGTGCGCAACCGCCCTGCCCGACGTACCGACCATCCAGGAGTCCGGCGTGCCAGGCTACGAGGTGAGTGGCTGGTACGGGGTGATTGGTCCGGCAGGGATGCCCAAACCGGTGGTCGACCGGATCAACCGGGAGATCAACAGCATCCTGCACGTTCCGGAAACGCGCGAGCTGCTGGCAAAGCAGGGCGCCGATCCGCGCACCGGCACGCCGGAGGAGT
>JACPTJ010000204.1 GCA_016192835.1 Betaproteobacteria bacterium | reverse complement strand
TGCTTCGACTCCAACACCTGCAGCAGGCGTTCGCACATGGCCGGCACTGCGCCGATATACGTGACGCCCTCACGCTCGATCGTTCCCAATATCTCCTCGGCGTCGAAACGCTCGTGCAGAATGATCGTGCCACCGAAGAAAATAATCGACAGCGTAAACGAACGGCCGACATTGAAATAAAGCGGCGACGCGAGTATCGCCGTATCGTGCACGCCCAGCCCTTTTTCGATCGCATTACCGATGCAGACGAACGCGAACGCCCGGTGCGTCGACAGACAGCCTTTCGGACATCCGGTCGTGCCGGACGTAAGCAGCACCGCAAACGGATCATCCTCGCTGACTTCGACTTCGGGCTCGTCCGGGCTTTGGCCGTTCAGCAAGCCGCCATAAGTCAAATCCGAAATGACGATCGGTTTCAGAAAGCCCAGATCGTGCGCAAGCGTCGCGTTCCTGAACTCTTCCAGACAATCCTGCTCAAGAATCAGCACGCTGGGCTTGAAGAACGATACCACCGAGCCCAGCTCCAGCGCTTTCCACTTGACATCGAGCGGAATAGCCAGCGCGCCGATCTTTGCCGTCGCGAAGACAATTTCCAGATGCTCGATGCGATTACCCACGGACAATGCCACCGCATCGCCCTTGCGCACGCCGATCGACAGCAAGGCATGCGCAAGCTGATTGACGCGCCGATTAAGATCGCTGTAAGTAATTTCGCGAAAACGATCTTTGGCAGCGATCTTGGTGGGCAACCTGAAGGCGTTTCGGCGCAGGGCCTCGCCCATCAACAATACAGTTGACGCACTCATGATTGCAATCTGGCTCCGGTCGATCAACTCCGCGCGCCGGCAAACTTCAGCGGTGTCGCTTCCGGTAGCCTCACCAACTGATACTCGGATTGCGTCGGCGGACCGGCAGCGACATGCATGGTGTCGCGTTTGAGGTCGAAGATCAGCGAGGCAATCGTCATGGTCGGCTCGTGCCCGGGATAGTCGTGGGGCGTGCGGCAGATTGCGCGCGGCGCACCAAATTCGTCGCGCAAAACCGACTTGATATCATCGATCGTGATGGTCCCGAGCTTGGGTTCGAGCAACTGCCGCGCGCGGAAATCCCGGTACAGCGTATCGCCAGTGTAGTACTTGGCGACGCCGGTCGCGTGTGCGATCGGCGACTGGAAATGATTGGCGTGAGCAAGCAGCCCGCGTTCGGGGTAGACGACGAATACACGGTCCGGGGTCGTTTCGAAATCAATCGCCACGCCGCCGCGATGGGCGATCAGGTAATTGCCCGACGCCCCGCGCGGCGCCTTGACGAGAGAATCGATGGCCTCGTAGTAGTGGCGCGAATGCAGGATGCGCCGCCGCAAAATCGGGATCGGCACGCCGACCTTGCCGCGGTCCTCGTTTGACACGAGCAGGTTGCCGCAGACCAGCACCCCGTGCTCGTTGAAACCGTCGCGTCCGACCATACCGGCCTCGACTATCATCACGAGCGCCGGCTTGTTGCGCTGGCGGATGCGCAGCACGACGACCGCCTCGACCGTCGGGTTGCGCCAGTCCCAGTTCTTGCCGATCAGGATGTTGCCGTCGCGGGTCGCTCCCGGCAGCGCGACGATGGTCGTGCATTCCGTGGCGGGCTTTGCGCCACCGAGGCTCCCGAACAAGATCTCGGTGCGGCAGTTGACCGCAATGACGTCCTCGATATTCTGACCGGCTCCAGCGGCGATTCCCGTGATCTCCTGCATGACATCGGTATCGATGGCCTCGATCTGCGCGCCGTATCCGCGCGCGCGTTCGCGGATATCCTTCAGCGTCAGCTTCGCCTGTCGCACGAACGCCGGAATGTAAAAGTCGATCGTCTTCGCGACGCGGTCAGCGGCCGCTTTGCCGTACTGGACACCGCATTCGTACGCGTCGCCCTCGATACTGATGACCGGAAACGGTTCAACCATCGTCGATGACTCCTTGCCGGCGCGCAAGACTACACGGCCTCGGATATTTTCTCATCCCAGCTTGAGTCGGGCTATCTGCGCCAACTATGAAGGGCGGTGGACGTCATCGCGCGGTGGTTAATACGACTTTGCCGATCGCCTGGCGGTTTTTGACGACGTTCAGCGCGGCCAGGAAATCCTGCAGCGGATAGGCGGCCATCACGCGCGGCTTGATCTTCCCGGCTCGATACCAGTCGAACAACTGCTCCCGCGCACGGCGGAACTTTTCGGGTTGACGGTCGCGATAGTCCCCAATGTGCAGACCCATCACCGCAATGTTCTTCACCAGGATATAACCGGCCTTGATCTCCGGAATGCGGCCTGAGGCAAAACCGATCAGCACGAGTCGCCCCTCCCAGGCCACCGCGCGCAGGCTGGCGTCGAGCACGTCGCCGCCAACCTGGTCGACAATCACA
Source organism: Betaproteobacteria bacterium (assembly GCA_016192835.1). GTDB lineage: Bacteria > Pseudomonadota > Gammaproteobacteria > Burkholderiales > SG8-41 > PALSA-1004. The sequence goes on along the minus strand of JACPTJ010000204.1, from coordinate 5,779 downwards.
TCGGCGCCGTGCTTGTCCGTCACCGCGAACACCTGATCGCGCAACCCGTTGCGCAGGCCGGGCACGCTAACGTCGATAATATGGTCCGCGCCACTCGCCTTCGCCGCTGCCGCCTTTTCCGGCGAACTCACCGCAGCGAGCACGGTCGCGCCGAGGGCCTTGGCAACCTGCACGGCAGCCACTCCGACCCCGCCTGCCGCGCCCGTCACCAGCACGATCTCGCCCGGCTCCAGTTGCGCGCGTTCGAGCAGCGCGAAATACGCAGTCAGGTAAGTCAGATTCAAAGCCGCAGCTTCCGGAAAGCTCATCTCCAAAGGGATCACGTGGGCGGATTTTTCGTCAAGGATGACCTGTTCGGCAAACGCACCATGCCCCATCAGAGCCGTGACGCGGTCGCCGCGCTTCAGCGTCGTGACGCCCTCGCCCACGCGGTTGACCACACCTGCGCACTCCTTGCCCGGTATGAACGGCAATTGCGGCAGCGTCTGATACGTGCCGGCGATCACCATCAGGTCGGGAAAATTGACCCCCGCGGCGCGCACGTCGACCAGCACCTGCTTCGGCCCAGGTTCGGGTGTCGGCCGCTCCTCGAGCGCCAAGGCCTTGAGCGCACCGTGCTGCCTCACAATCACCGCTTTCATATTTCGCCTGCCTCCCTCTGTGCGCGATCGCCGGGTAGTTTGACTCAGACCGGCGCCGGCTCCGTTTGCGGATGATGCTGTTGCCACCATACGGCCATTTCCGCGCACGTCATGAAGCACACGCTGGCCCGTTTCTTTATGTACGTCAAAAACTGCTCCACGACGGCGACGCGGGAAGCACGCCCGGACCCATGATTGCCGCGCGCGTGTAGCGTCAGGTTAACGAGCGCGCCGATGTCGTACAGAGCATCGAATTCCTCCGTCCATATCTTCAGCATGCGATCGTGCGTGTGATGCGAGCCGTATAACGTCGAGTCATCCAGCATCTGGAATGTCGGCAGCTCGACGATCATCTTGCCCGAGGCGCACTGCATCACGTAAGGGTAGTCGTCATCCTGGAAGCTGCTGTCGTAGAGATAGCCAAGCTCGGTCAGGTAATCCAATGTCCTCGGCGACAGCAGCCCACGCGGCGCCCGCCAGCCCAGCGCTGTCTGGCCGGTAAGTTTCTGCAACGCCTGGTGTGCGCGTACCAGCGTGTCGCGTTCCCTGCCCTCGAGCTGGCTGTGGTCTTCAAATGCGTAGCCGCGCGCCGCGACTTCATGCCCGCCCCGAAGCACCGCTTCGAGTTGCCGCGGGTTATTTTCGGCATCGAACGCCGGAACAAAAAAGGTAGCCTTCAGGCCATGCGCCCGCAGCAGGTCGAGCAGCCGCCACACACCGGCACGCATGCCGTAGCGGCCGTAGGAAAAGCGACCGCACAGATTTTCGCGCTCAACCTCGTGCAAATCGACCGATTCGGCATCGAAATTGATGGTGACGAGCACCGCGCAGCTCTGGCCTTGCGGCCACGGATTATTCAAACCAGGCATGATTGGCAATACACCAGTCGGCAAGCCCGGCGAGGCTGAAAAAGCGCGCGTCGTCGTACTGCTGGATATGACGGATCATCCCTTCGATGATCTTCGCGCGCGACGGAATGCCCGAGCCCCAGCCGCTGCGCGGATGGAACGTCAGGATGAAATAACCGTTTTCCGCATACAACGAATCGAATTCCCGGCGCCACAGATCGAGCACTTCAGATGGCGGCGTCATGCTGAACTTATACAGTGGCATGTCATCCAGAACGGAGGTGTTGTTCGGAAATTCGATCATATCGGAACAGCGTTTTCCGTCGATGTGCGCCAGGTAGGGCAAGTCGAAGTCCTTGTCGCTCGAGTCGTAGCGATAGCCAAGCTCCTTCAGCACGCGCATGGTCCGCGCGGTCTTGCGTCCCGAGGGTGAGCGGTAGCCGACCGGCGCCTGTCCAACCAAATCGGCGAGGATGTGATGGGTGCGGACGAGCAATTCACTCTCCTCTTCGCCCAGCGCCCAGCCTTCGTGCAAGTAACCGTGTGCGCCAACTTCGAAGCCGCGGCGATGAATATCTCTGACGACATCGGGATAGTACTCGGCGTCGTAGCCGGAGACAAAGAAGGTTGCCGGGATCTGGTATTTCTCGAACAGATCGAGATAGCGAGGCACGCCACGCCGGCCCGAGTAGCGCCCCCACGAGTTGATTCCCAGCGGTCGCAGCTTACGCCCAATTTCATGTGACGGCCCGTCGAAGTCGACCGTCAGCATGGCAACGCAACGCACGCCATCAGGCCAATGAAATTTACCCTTCATGTGCAACTTTCAGCGTAGCAACGCTCCATAAACGAGAAACGATAGGGGAATTCAATCCTGCTCTGTTCGCGTCTCTGGCCAAACGATAGGAAAATCAATCCCGGCGCAATTGCGGTTCGCCGAGTCGACGCGCTGGGAGCAGGTGTGGGCGATGTCCCGGACTGCGCATAATGGGCCTTATGGTCATACTTGTTTCCTCCTCCTTGCAAGATGACCGCGATCCGCGCAAGTTTTGAGCGGGATTGTCGGTCAATTACCGAGCAATCTATTCCAAACACCGACACCAAGCAAGCTTTGGCCCGCACCCCGGCTGCACCGAGGCGTTTTGTTTGTGCGGCAGGTCAGGCGATGCCGGGAACCGGGTGACAGGTCAGCGGCAGACTTGCGTACGGCGGCCAACTCGCGGGATCGACGGGCGGACTTCGCTCGGAGGGAAGCGGCGCCCACAGCCCCAAGTGTTCGAGGATGCGCCGGATGACTCCCGAATCGTCAATGAGCGCAATGACCCGCATCGGCCCTTTGCACTTGGGGCATTCCAAGGGATCCGCCTCATAGACCTTGCGAATGAGCCGCGCCCACGAGGCTTTTGCGCGAGCCGCAGTTTCACTTGCGGGCTCCTCGCCCGGCACCAACAGCGCAGCACCGTCTTGCGCGCAGGCGGCTAACGGATGCGTTTCGCGGTGAAATTTTCCTCGATATTGTCGTGAAAATAGCTTCCCGGAGACGGCGCATTCATCAGGCGCCGGTGGACTTCTTCCGAAACCCCCGAATACTGATAGATGCCGCCGTTCGAGAATTCGACTTCCAGCGTGCGGTTACGCGCGTCATACCCGGCCGAGCGGATGTTGCTCGCATTCAACCGCTTGCGCTCCACGGCGTGGCCGCCTATTTGAGCGCATCCCGCACGATGTCGTCGAGGAGCTTGCCGACGTCGCGCAGCGCTTTCATCGATGGTCCCGATCCCACCGCGGGCGGCCTGCGGTACGAGACATAAACCTTGGCGGGATCGTCCGGGAGCGTGTAGACGGCGATCGCATACGGGCAGAACACGATGTTGCGCGGATCAGCCTCCATCATCGCGCGGGACAGGGCTGCACTGCAGAATTCAAGCAGCTCGGCCGTGCCATAGATCTGGCGCCCGCGGCCGATGTCCTTGCCGGTACGCTCGAGCATGTTGCTGATGTGCGCGGTGTAATTGAGCACCAGCCCGCGGCCCTCGAGCGCCATCACGACGCGCTCCCTGACGTCGTCGAAATCGCCCTTCACGGACCGGATGGTAACGCCGGGCACGGCTGCGGTCGCGCTGCCGCAGGCGAAAACGATGATCAACAACGCGATTGCCCTGGAGAATTTGAGTGTCATTGCGGCCTCCGTAGGATCGGGCGACGGGCCATGTTGCGGATTGTACCCCGTCGGAATCAGCATAGCGCCCGCGCCGCCGCCGCGGTTTGATACACGTCAACCGAAGCAGTCAGATAGTAGATACTATGAGTGGGGCGAGTCGGTTGCAAAATAATCCTTAAAATGGAGTTTCGACAAACCAACTTAAGGAGAAGGAAATGCAACCGACTCAAGTGCAAGAGTTTACGCGGGATGATGCAGTTTTGGCAGTGTCGCTGGAGTTAGCCAGCAAGAGTTGGAAGGTGGGATTGGACGACGGGAAGCGGCGTGCGCCGGCGGTGCATGGGGTTGATCACGCGGAGCCGGAAGGGCGCCTGGAGGAGGCCATAGCGGTGATCGAGAAGGTGAAGAAGAAATGGGGGTTGGCGTCGGGAGTACGGGTGGTGGTGGTGTATGAAGCGGGGCAGGACGGGTTCTGGATTCAGCGGGCCTTGAGCGAGCGCGGTTACGAAGCGCTGGTGGTGGATCCGGCGAGCATCCCGGTGGAGCGCCGCGCGCGGCGGGCGAAGACGGATCGGCTCGATGCCATCCGTTTGGTGCTGGCGCTGCGGGCGTGGTTGCGTGGGGAGCGGGATCGGATGAAGGTCGTGCGGGTGCCGCCGGTAGAGGCGGAAGGGCAGCGGCACCTGGTGCGCGACCGCGGGACCTTGCAAAAGGAGATCGGGCAACACCGGGACCGGATGCGCAAGTTGCTGCGCACGGTGGGCTGCTGGGAGAGTATCGAAGGCGACCTGACGGGACGTCTGGAACGTGGGGACGTGCAGGGTTATGGCGGCAGCGCCTTGCCGGCGGCGCTGCAGGAACGGTTGGTGCGGGAATGTGTGCGGCTGAAGCTGGTGGAGGAGCAACTGGCGCAACTGGAGAAGACGTTGCCGGCGCAATTACCGGAAGCGGTGCGGCAGCGGATGGTGCAACTGATGCAACTGAAAGCCGTCGGGCCAGTGGGCGCGCAGCGCTTGCTGCTGGAGTTGTTCTGGCGGCAGTTCAATAACCGGCGCGAGGTGGGGTCGTGCGTGGGGTTGGTGCCGCAGCCCTACGATAGTGGCGAGAGCCGGGTGGACCAGGGAATCAGTAAGGCGGGCAACCGGCGGGTGCGGGCGTTGTTGATCGAGATGGCGTGGATGTGGGTGCGATGGCAACCGCACAGTGAGCTGGCGCACTGGTTTGCGCAACGCACGCGCGGCAGCGGGTCGAACAAGCGCAGCAAGCGCATGGCGATTGTGGCGGTGGCGCGGCGGCTGGCCATTTTGTTGTGGCGCTACCTGAAGGACGGGGTGCTGCCCAAAGGGGTGGAGTTGAAGCCCGTGAAGGTAACGCTGAAGGCGGCGTAGGCCAGGGGAAAGACAACAGCGGTCAGCAGAAGTACCGAGGAGCAGCAGGTTAGGCAGGAGCGGTTAAGAGCAGAACGAGCCCGTTATCCACCCAGGTTGTTCAAAACAACCGACCATAGTAGATGGGGTTTGTTCGAATCACGGTCACCTTAGCGCAGCGCGCATGCAGGATTGGGCTAGTCACAAAACTAGCGGATAGAAGGTGGTGAGACGGAAGGTCTCACGTCAATGATGACCGAGAGCTTACGACTGATCGTGTGTAACGGTTGAACTGAAGACAAAGCTGCAGGTCGCTGCAGATCGAGCGTGCCGCCTGGCTGGTCCGATTCCAAGGCAAAAATGGGAAGGGTAAGATATCAACCGAAGCCATTGCGTTGATCCTGGCGCATCCTGGCGCGCCGATTTTTTGTGGAACGACGCAAAAATGAAAGTACAGGCTGTGGGAAGGGACGGATTAGTTTGCAACAAAACACTTGACTCCGGAATAATCATAGAAGGGTGGATGGAGCGCAGCGCAATCCACCAACCACTGTGGGAATAACGCAAGGAGCGAGAAACGCCCGGCACACGCGGTGGCTTAACGAAGTGCAGCCCTTCACGCGTTATGTTAGTCCCGCTAAGGCGAATGGCACTTACTTAAGCTGTGGGCATCGGGAACTCCTGCCCTTCAAGGCCCTTGCGGGGAGAGGCGCGTTGGAGCGGGCGCAAGGGGTGCGATCGTGAAAGCGGGCCTGATCCGGC
>JACPTJ010000408.1 GCA_016192835.1 Betaproteobacteria bacterium | reverse complement strand
TGCGCTTGTTCAATTACATGGCCGGCATAGAGATCATAACCGTGCCCTACAAAGGCTCCGGTCCCGCGCTTACCGCGGTGTTGGGCAACGAGACCCCGATCAGCTTCGGTCCGTTGCTGCCGGCGATTCCCCAAGTGCGCGCCGGCAAGCTCAAGGCGCTCGGCCTAACAGGCTCGAAGCGCTCCCCCGCGCTCCCCGATGTGCCCACCATGGCGGAATCTCTTCCGGGTTACGAGGTGGTGGGTTGGTACAGCATCGTTGCGCCGGCGCGAACGCCCGTCGCGATCGTTCAGCGCCTGCATACCGAGATCAACGCGGTGCTGGTCCTGCCGGAGATCCAGAAGCGTCTAACGGACCAGGGTCTCGATGTGGAGATCATGTCGATACCGCAGTTCGCCGAGTTCATCAGGAAGGACGCGGCGCGGTGGGCGGAACTGGTGAAGAAGACGGGACTGGTGTTGTAGCGGATTGCGCCGTCATTCAGGCGACGCGCAGCAGGCGCGCGGCGGTCGCGCCGAGAATCTGCTCGCGCTGTTGATCGCTCAGCACCGCCAGGCGTTCGACCATTTCCACCGGCCGTTCGTAGCCCATGTCGAAGCAATAGTCGCTGCCGAGCATGATGCGCTCGGTGCCGACGAGTTTGACGAGATACTCCATGACCGCATCGGAATGGCTGACCGTGTCGTAGGTGAAACGCCGCAGATAGTGGCTGGGCGGATGCGGCAGGTGCCGGCATTCGCTGCGCACGCGATGGCCCTGGTCCCAGCGTCCGATCAGGATCGGCAGCACACCGCCCGCGTGCGGCAGGCAGATCTCAAGCGTGGGGAAAGCGTCCAGCACGCCGCCGAAAACAAAATGCGCCGCCGCGATCGCGGTTTCGACTGCATTGCCGATCAGGTTGCCGAGTTGAAACTGCCTGAGCCGGTCGTTGCCGCCGATCACCGTGAGCGGTGCATAGTGAAGGAAAATCGGCAGGCCCAATGCCGCGATCCGCTCATACACCGGGAAGAACATGCGGTCCGACAGCTCGCGTCCCGCGGCATGCGTGCCCAGTCCGACACCGCGGATCCCCGGCAGCCCGGCCGCGCGTTCGAGTTCCGTCAGCGCGAGGTTCGGATCGTGCATGGGCAGCGTCGCGAGCCCGACCAGACGGCCGGGATGCGCAACATGCGCGGCGCTTGCCGCGTCGTTGTAGGCGCGCGCGAGCGCTGCTGCGAGCTCGCCGTCTTTCCAGAATATCCAGGGCGAAGGCACCGACAGCGCCTGCACCGTCACGCCCTGTTGGTCCATTGCGGCAATACGCTTGCTGAGGTCGGTGAATGCGGAGTCGGGGCGCTTGTACGAAGTCGCTCCCGGCGCCTCCGCGTCTGCCGGCGCTGCATTCGAATAGACCGTGCCGTACGGGTAGCCGTACTGCACCAGCATCTGCATATAGCTTTCCGGGTAGTAGTGCGCGTGTATGTCGATGACCAGCGGCTGCCGCATGTTCGATCTACGCGCTGTCCTATTCGACCTTGATTTTCGCGAGCTTCACGACGTGCTCGTATTTGCGCGTTTCACTGCGGATGAACTTCGGGAATTCGCTGGGTCCCAGGCCGACGGTTTCGAACGCCTGGGTCGCAAAGCTCTGCTGCACGTCGGGGAGGCGCACGAGCCGCATCGTGTCGGCGTGCAGCTTGGCGACGACCGCTTTGGGTATGCCGCGCGGGAAGAACATGCCGAACCACGAGGTCGCTTCGAAATTGGGGATGCCGGCCTCGATCATGGTCGGGGTGTCGGGCATGAGCGGCGCGCGGGCGCGTGAGGTCACCGCCAGGCCTTTGAGGCGCCCGGCTTTCACTTGCGGCAACCCGGCCGCGACGCTGGGGAAACTCGCCTGGACTTCGTTCGCGATCACCGCCGCAAGGCCCTGCGGCGAGCCTTTATAGAGCACATGCACCATTTCGATGCCGCTGGCGTTCTTGAACATCTCGGCAGCGAGCTGGGCGATGCTGCCCTGGCCGTACGACGAGTAGTTGAGCTTGCCGGGTTGCGCTTTGGCAAGCGCCACGAGTTCCCTGACCGAGTTCGCCGGCAGCGCAGGATGGATGGTCAGCATCAGCGGGAACGCCACCACCAGCGACACCGGCACGAAATCGCGCTCGTTGTTGTACGGCACCTTGTAGAGCAGAGGATTGACGACGTAGGCGACCGAGTGCACGAACAGCGTGTGGCCATCGGGCGCCGATTTGGCGGCGATGTCCTGCGCGATGACGCCGTTCGCGCCGCCGCGGTTGTCGACGACCACCTGCTGGCCCCAGGCGTCCGACAGTTGCCGCGCGATGGTGCGCGCGATGATGTCGGTCGGGCCGCCCGCGGGGAACGGCGCGATCATGCGCACCGGCCGGCTGGGGTAGATCTCCATGCCTGCCGGCGGTTTGCCCTGAGCCCACGCGGCGGGCGGCAGGCACGACGCCAGTACGACCGCGATGACGGCAGCCAGTTTTAACATCTCAGCCCCGCACCGATGTGAATGCGCCGGGAATGTGAAATTCGAGGAAGCTCACATCGCCCTCTTCGCCGCGCAGCCCATGGCGGTCGGCCGCCGGAAAATGCACAGCCTGGCCGCGCGCGAGCACCTCGTCCTTGCCGTTCACGGTGAAGCGCACCTTGCCGGTGAGCACGACGAACATGCTTTCCGCGTTCGGGTGCATGTGCATGCCCGTCACGGTGTCCGGCACATACTCCACGATCATCGCGTGCGCGCGCTCGGACGCCGCTGCGCTCTTGTCCACGAAATAAATGCGGTGCTTCTTCTGCTCGGGGATGTCG
>JACPTJ010000407.1 GCA_016192835.1 Betaproteobacteria bacterium | reverse complement strand
TCAAAATGCGATGTCCATGCAGGCTCAAGCGGACAGGGAGCGCCAAGCAAGGGTGATTCTGGCCGACTCGGAACGCCAAGTTTCCCGGGTTTTTGAAGAGTCCGCCAAAGCCTACACCAGCAACCCCGTCGCACTTCAACTCCGGGGGATGAACATCCTGTTGGAAGGAATGCGGCAGAATTCCACCATCGTTATCGTCCCTTCAAGCGCCGTGGAAACGATGGGCCTGGGCGCAATGGCCGGCGTCACTTCACTGGCGAAGCAGTTGGCGGACCCGCACGGCGCCAAAATCGCTTCGACCCAATCGGGGGGTGTCGCAAAGTCGGGAACTGCCTAACTTAGCTAACCTGGATTTCCACGCGGCGGTATTGAGCTAACATTGGAGCGGTTGTTGGTGGTTTGTGCTACGCGCTCATGCGTAGCGTATGATTATGCCACCAAGGCACTTTCACCGGAGCGTGCAGCAGTCCCGAAGCGACGATGATGGGGAGGTGGGCGCGGCGGTGGAAGTGCACGTGGACCTTGTTGGCTGAGACGGTCACGTCGGCGGGGGGGTATCGATGGGATCGCGGAAAATGTGGCGGGCCTGCGCCTCAGCATGGCCGCGCATGCGCCGGGCGAGCAGGCGATAGAGTCCGCTGGCGATCACCAGCAACGCCATATCGAAGTCGAGTTTGAGGCCGACTGCTGAGGAAAGCGCTTCCATATGGAAGAAGCGCACCGCGTCCGATAGGGCGTTCTCGATCAGCATGCGCTGCGCGTAACGGGTGAGTAATTCTGCATGGTTCGTATGCGGGTCATTGGTGAGGAGGATCGTCGGTTCCTCGTGGCCCAGGTCCATGACGAAGAGCTGCCGGAACGTAGCGCCGGCGAGTGCCACCGGTTGCTCGAACACGCGCGGGGTCTTGAACTTGCGCGCCGGCACCTCCAGGCTCACGCGGCGCCACGCCGAGGGCGGCAGCAGCTCGATTTCCGTAAGCGGCGCAGGCAAAAACACCAACGCAACGGGCGCGGATCGGTTAAGACGTTCGGCCCCTGAACGTCCGCCGTTAGTCCATAGGCGCGTCAGACCCTGCCTGCTACAATGAATTCGCCGCCATGAATCCATTTGCCCGGTTCGGTCTCGTGCGCCTGCTGCTCGCGGGCGGAGGGGTCATTTTACTGGCCGGGATGTTGATTATCGGCACCTGGATCAGCAAGGAACTCGAACGCGGGCACATCGATCACGTGGGGTTCCTCACCAGCCTCTACATGGAAAGTTTCGTCTCTCCGCACGTTCAATCCTTGCCCGGCAATGGACAGTTGAGCGAGGTAGACCAGATTGCGCTCGACGGGTTGCTTTCCGGAACGCCGCTCGGCCGGCAAGTCGTGGCATTCAAGCTTTGGGCCTCTGATGGCACCGTTCTCTACAGCACGAATCCCGCCCTTATCGGACGAAAGTTTGAAGTGAGACCGGCGCTTGCCTCCGCGTTCGCCAACAAGATCCATTCAGAAATAACCGATCTCTCGGACCCGGACAACGAGTTCGAGCGCATGCACTGGTCTCGCCTCATCGAAACCTACGCACCGTTGCGCGCCCGGGATACCGGAACCATCATCGCAGTCTCGGAGTTCTATCAGACAACCGACGACCTGGAACAGGAAGTAGGTGCCGCGCGGTTGCGTAGCTGGCTCATGGTGAGCGCGGCGACGCTGGTAATTTTTTTGCTGCTCGCCGCGTTGGTGAAGCGCGCGAGCAACACCATCGCCAGGCAGCAAAGCGAGTTGAGCGAGAAGGTGACACAACTCACCGCGCTACTTGCCCAGAACGAGCAACTGCACGAGCGGGTGCGCCGCGCGGCGGCGCGCACCACGGCCCTGAACGAACGGTTTCTCCACCGTATCGCCGCCGATCTGCACGACGGGCCCGTGCAGGACCTGGCACTCGCTCTGATGCGTATCGATACCCTGAGCGAGTTCTGCGCCCGGTGTGCTTCGAGGCTCGCTGGAAAGCGCGGTGTCGGCGACGAGTTCCGCGTCATGCATACCGCCCTGCAATCCGCGCTGGGCGAGGTGCGTGCCATCTCCGCTGGGTTGCGCCTACCGGAAATCGAGCGGATGTCCATCGCCGAGACCACGCGGCGCGCGGTGCGCCACTATGAGCGCAGGACAGGATTGGCGGTAACGCTCAACGTGGGTGAGGTCCCGAGCGACGCGCCGCTACCGGTCAAGATCACGCTTTACCGCCTGCTGCAGGAATCGCTCGCAAACGGCTTTCGCCACGGCGGCGGCGCCGAGCAGCGGGTTGCGGTCACCAGTGAGGACAGCCAAGTGGTGGTCGAAGTCGCCGATCGGGGAAAGGGATTCGATCCCCGCAGCGCCGCGAGCGACGGCCATCTCGGGCTCGCGGGAATGCGCGAGCGGGTGGAAATCCTCGGCGGCACTTTCAGCATCGAAAGCGCTCTCGGGCAGGGCGCGGTGATACGTGCCTCGCTGCCGTTAGCGGTGTTCGGGCCGAACGATGAGTGAGCCGATCCGTATCCTGGTGGTGGACGATCACCCGCTGTATCGCGAAGGCGTGGTCCATTCGCTGGCGTCAGAATCGGATCTGAGCGTCGTCGGCCAGGCCGCGAACGGCGAGGCGGCTTTGAAGCTCGTACGCGATCTTCTTCCCGACGTGGTGCTGCTTGACATCGCGATGCCAGGGTGGGGCGGGCTCGTTACCGCCGAAAAAATCACTACCGTCTGTCCCGCGACCAAAATCGTGATGCTCACGGCTTTGGAGGATGAAGACAATCTGCTTGCCGCGTTCAAAGCAGGCGCGCGAGGCTACGTCGTGAAAGGGGTGTCGGCGCGCGAACTCGCGAACGTGGTGCGGGGCGCGGTCCAAGGGGAGGTCTACGTTTCACCGTCTTTGGCTGCGGACATCTTGATCGAGCTCACGCGCGGCCGGCCGGCGGACCCGTTGGAAGAAATGACCGAACGCGAGCTCGCGATACTGAAGTTCATAGGGCAGGGCTTGAAGAACCGGGAAATCGGCGACCGCCTTCATCTTTCAGAAAAGACCATCAAGAACTACATCTCCAACATTCTGCAGAAGCTCCAGGTGCGCAGCCGCGTGGAGGCCGCGCTGGTGGCCGCGCGCCGCAGCTGGCGCGACGCGGCGAGTTGACCGGGATTGCCGGCGGCCGGTCGAGCAGCCGTCAATACTTGACATGACGGTTCACCGATAACATCGAAAATGACGCTGGCCAGGAACGCCGGTCCCGAGCGCGTGTCAAACCGGCAGTAAGCGAGATGCCGCGTCGTAGTCAACATCGTTATCGAGGAGGATCAGCGATGAAAAGACTTTCTTGCAAATCGGGCGCCGGTATCGGTCTCGCACTGCTTTCCCCCGCAGCGCTTGCAACGCAGGAGGAGTTACTGATGACCCTTGGCCGGGTGCCGACATACGCGTTCGTTCTGTTCGTGATCATCGTCTTCGTAGCCGTGTACTTCATGAGATCACGGGACAAACGCGCGGCTCCACTGAGCAGAATATTCGAGGAACGCGAAGCGATACACTCCGTTGGACCCAATACCCCGGTCACTGTGTGCGTACGTGCGATGACCGCCGAGAAAATCGGTGCCCTGATCGTCATGGATGGCGAAAGGCTGATCGGCATCTTCACGGAACGGGATGCGCTGAATAAAGTGCTGGCCGCCGGCCTTGATCCCGTCAACACGAAAGTCTCCGAAGTGATGACGAAGGACCCCTACTGCATCCCGCCGACGACGACCGTCGGCGAGGCGATGCAGTTGGTCACGCAGCGGCGGTTCCGGCACCTGCCGATTGTGGAAAACGGCAAGGTGCTCGCCGTCATTTCGAGCGGCGACCTGACCCACTGGCTGGTGAAGGACCAGATGCGAGAGGTTCAAGAGCTGGTCGATCTTGCCGCCCGGTCCTGACCACCGCCATGACCGCCGCGACCTGGCCGAGAAGTGGAACCGGAATAACCGACGCGGTTTTCCGCCGATCAGTATTTCGTCGTGAGCGCCTGCAGGCTTGAATAATAGGCCGCGAGGTCAGCGATGTCGCCGCGCTTCAGATTCGCGACCTGGCCCGCCATGATCGCGTTTTTTCGCGCGCCCGACTTGTAGTCGTTCAACGCCCGCGCGAGATAGTCCCGGTGCTGCCCGGCAAGTTTGGGAAAATCCGGCACCTGGCTCACGCCGTTCTCGCCGTGGCACACCGCGCACGCCTTCGCTTTTTCCCGGCCCGCCGCCGGATCGGCCGCAGACGCCGTTGCGCTCAATGCCATTGCGGCTGCGAGGATCAGAATTGTTTTCATGGTCATGGCCTCGCGCTATTTGCCGGCAGTCTTGGTGCCTTGAGCGGCGTAATAAGCCGCCAGATCGGCCATGTCCTTGTCGCTCAGGCCGGCCGCGATCCCCTTCATGCTCGGATGGCTGCGCTCGCCGGACTTGTACGCCTGCAGCGCCTTGACGAGATAGCCGGCATGCTGCCCGCCGAGCTTGGGCACGTGATATACCGCGGGGAACGCGGTCTTGTAGCCGGGGATGCCGTGGCAGCCCTGGCACATCGCGGTTTTCTGCTTGCCGGCCGCGGCGTCGCCTTCGGCCGACGCAGCGGCAGAGACGGCGAGCGTGATTCCGGCCGCCGCCGTTACGATCAGGTTGCGAAGCTTCATCGGTTCGCTCTTTCCCGCTGGCAAAAAAATGAGCCGCGATTATACCGAAAATAATTATACCGAAAATATCAGCGGCGCGCGCATTGTTTGCGCCCCTCGAGCCAATGCAAGATAATCGGCCATGCCTATGGTTGAACACGCTGCCTTTGCGGCAAGCCGCGCGCCGGCGGCCGGGTGAAACCCTCTCTCACAAGCCTGTTTCCGTTCCTGCTATGGTGGCCGCGGGTCGATCGCGCCACGCTGCGCGCAGACGTCGTGGCAGGAATCCTCGGCGCCGTCATTGTGCTGCCGCAGGGTGTGGCCTTCGCGACGCTCGCGGGATTGCCGCCCGAATACGGGCTATACGCGGCAATCGTGCCAGCGCTGGTCGCCGCGCTGTTCGGCTCGTCGTGGCACCTGATTTCCGGGCCGACCAACGCCATCTCGATCGTCGTGTTTGCCAGCATGAGCGCTCTGGCCGAACCCGGCAGCGCGGAGTACATCCGGCTGGTACTGACGCTGACGCTGCTGACCGGCGCGGTACAGCTCGCGATGGGACTTGCGCGCATGGGCGCGCTGGTCAACTTCATCTCGCACACCGTGATCATCGGCTTCACCGCCGGCGCGGCATGCCTGATATTCTCGTCGCAGATGCCGAATTTTTTCGGGGCTGAAATCGAGCGTGGCTCGTCGTTTCTCGAAACGCTCGAACAGTTTGTCCTGCATCTCGACCACGTCAATCCACTCGTCACCGCGGTCGGCGCGGTGACCCTGCTCAGCGCGATCGTGGTGCGCCGCGCCTGGCCGAGATTTCCTTACATGATCGTCGCGATCCTGGCAGGCAGCGCGTTCGCTGCCGCGCTCAACGTCTATTTCGGCGTGGATCAGACCGGCATCACCACGCTCGGCGCGCTGCCGCAGGCGCTGCCCGCGCTGTCGGCGCCCGATCTTTCATTTGACGCCATCCGCAAAACGCTGCCCATCGCGCTCGCCGTGACCATACTCGGGCTCACCGAAGCGGTGTCGATCGCGCGCGCCATCGCGGTGAAAAGCGGTCAGCGTATAGACGGCAACCAGGAGTTCATTGGACAGGGCCTGTCCAATATCGTCGGCAGTTTCTTCTCGTCTTATGCGAGTAGCGGCTCGTTCAACCGCAGTGGCGTCAACTACGAGGCCGGCGCGAAAACAC
>JACPTJ010000203.1 GCA_016192835.1 Betaproteobacteria bacterium | reverse complement strand
GCGCGTTCAGCCCAGGGCCGCAGGCCGCGCTCGAACTGCTTTTCCCTCAACTTGCGCAACAGGTCGGGCAGCGGAATCTTGACCGGGCACACGACTCCGCACTGGTTGCACAGCGTCGCCGCGTGCGGCAGGTCGAGCGCGTTTTCGAGACCGACATAAGTCGGCGTCAGGACAGAACCCATCGGCCCCGGATATACCCAGCCGTAAGCATGACCGCCGATGTTCTGATACACCGGGCAATGGTTCATGCACGCGCCGCAGCGGATGCAGCGCAGCATCGCCTGCATGTCGCCGCCGATCAGTTTGGTGCGCCCGCCGTCGAGCAGGATGATGTGGAAATACCCGGGCCCCGCCTCGCCCGGCTGCGCCACGCCGGTCGTAACCGAAATGTAGTTGGTGACCGACTGGCCGGTGCCGTGGCGCGCGAGCAGGCGCAGCAGCGTCGTCGCATCTTCCAGCGTCGGCACCACTTTCTCGATGCCGGTGATCGCGACGTGCACCCGCGGCAGCGTGGTCACCATGCGGCCGTTGCCTTCGTTGGTGACGATCAGCGTCGAGCCCGTTTCTGCGACGATGAAATTGGCGCCGGAGATGCCCATGTCCGCAGTCAGGAAATGCGGCCGCAGCGTCTCCCGCGCCTCGCGGCACAGTTCGGCGATTCCCGTTTTGCGCGGTTTCGCGTGTTTTGCGTGAAACAGGTCGGACACCTCGTCGCGGCTCTTGTGCACCACGGGTGCCACGATGTGCGACGGCGACTCGTGCGCGAGCTGCAGGATGTACTCGCCGAGGTCGGTCTCGACCACCTCGATGCCTGCGGCTTCGAGCGCGTCGTTGAGGCTGCATTCCTCGCTCACCATCGATTTCGATTTCGCGACTTTGCGAACCTGGTACGCGGCAGCAAGCTCGCACACGATGCGATTGACATCCGCGGCGGTCTCGGCCCAGTGCACTACCGCGCCGCGCGCCTGCGCATTGCGCTCGAACTCCTCGAGCCAGGCGTCGAGATCGTTGAGCGCGCGGTCGCGGATCGCCGCCGCCGCGGTGCGGATCTCTTCGAAATTGTCGAGCTCGAGCACGCGCTCGGCGCGGCCCCTGACGAAATTGTTCTGCAGCTTTCTCAACGCGGCCTGCAGCTTGCGATCGGCGAGTTTCTCGCCGGCGCGCGCTTTGAAGTGCATCGAAGTGACTTGCATGAAAAACCCTTATTGATCCCCGTGGCAAGCCACGGGGAATTGCAATTGGTGTAGGGTGCGCTTGCGCACCATCCGGCAATTGGTGCGCAAGCGCACCCTACACCGAAAATTTACCGCGTCCCGGCGCGTGCAGCGCCAGAATATTGCGCACGGCGCAATTGGCGGGCGTCGGCACGCCCGCGGCCTCACCCAGTTCGACGACCCCGCCGCTCAACCACGCCAGCTCGAGCGGCCCGCCCGCCTCAAGATCGTGGTGCATGGACGATGTCATGTCGGCCGGCAAGCCATCGCAAAACGCGAGGCGTTGCTGCGCGTAGTCCGCGGCGAGCGCGACACCGTGCGAGCGCCCGACGGCGACAACTTCCCGCATGATGTCGAGCAGGAACGCGCGCGTTTGCGCATTGGCGCGGATCGGCCCGATCGGCAGCCGCATGGTCGCGGTCGTCGCCGACAGGCCGACCAGAAACACGAACTTTTCCCAGATCTCGCGGCGGATGTCACTGCTGAGTTCGGCGTTGATGCCACCGCGTTGGCACGCCTCCAGCAAGGCTTCGGCACGCGCCGAACGCCTGCCGTCGTATTCGCCGAAGATGAGCCTTTGCATGGTACCGGAGTGCTTGATTACACCGGGCCGCCCGATGGTGGCGGCGATGTAGGCAACGCCCCCCATCACCGCCTGATCGCCGCACAGGCGCCGCAGAATGTCGTCTTTCTGCACGCCGTTCTGGAACGACACAATGCCCGTGTGCGGACCGAACAGCGCCGCAATCGACCTCGCTGCGGCCTCGGTGTCCCACAGCTTGACGGAAAAAAGCACGAGGTCGACGGGCTCAAGCGTGCCCGGATCGTCGGTCACCCGCACTTTGGGCAAGTGGATGTCGCCGAGTTCGCTTTCGACTGTCAACCCGTGCTCCCGCATTGCGGCCAGATGCGCCCCGCGCGCGATGAACGCCACGTCGCAGCCTGCTTGTGCGAGCCGCGCGCCGAAGTAGCCGCCGACACCGCCCGCACCCATGACCGCGATTTTCATTCTGCCACCCGCTCTCCCGCCAGCACTTCGGCAACATGCAGTACTTGGGTTTTGACGTCACCGCGGCGGCGCAGCCGCCCTTCGATATTCAACATGCAGCCAAGATCACCGAGAACGACGGCATTGGCGCCGGTCGCGAGCGCGTGCTCGCATTTGTTGTCGGCGAGCCGGGTCGAGATCTCGCCGAACTTCACCGCGAATGTGCCGCCGAAACCGCAGCAGGTTTCGGCCTCGTTCATTTCCTGCAGCGTCAATCCGGCAACTTTTGTAAGCAGCGCACGCGGTTGCGATTTCACCCCCATCTCGCGCAGTCCCGCGCATGAATCGTGGTAGGTCACGGTGCCATTGAACGATGCGGAGATACGATCGAACTTGGCGACATTCAGCAGAAAATCGGTGAGCTCGTAAGTTTTCTCGCACAGGCGCCTGACGCGTTCGAGTTGCCGCGGCTCGCCGGAAAACAAATCGGGATAGTGAGTGCGTATCATGCCGGCGCACGAACCCGACGGCGCAACGACGTAGTCGCAATCCTCGAACTCGGCGAGCACCTTGCGCGCGAGCGCCAGCGCCGAAGCGCGGTCGCCCGAGTTGTAGCCGGGCTGCCCGCAGCACGTCTGCGTCGGGGGTACCACCACTTCACAACCGGCGGCCTCGAGCAACTTGAGCGCGGCAAAACCGATGCTCGGCCGCATCAGGTCGACGAGACAGGTGACGAAAAGGCCGACGCGCATTTTTCAATTATAGTCGTCATTCCGCAATTGCCCGCGGTGATTTCATAATGTAAAATTTGGCATTAGCTGCCGTAAATAAATCCAAATTTCCCGCCGTGGCAAAAGAGGAAGCCAAGCCGTCCATCCAGGTGATCGAGCGCATGATGTGCCTGCTCGATGCGCTGGCGGGTCACGGCGTGCCGGTCAACCTGAAGCAGCTGGCGCTGCAGACCCGGCTGCATCCGTCGACCGCCCACCGCATCCTCAACGTGATGGCGCGCGACCGCGTCGTCGAGCGCGTGGAGCCCGGCACCTACCGGCTCGGCATGCGGCTGCTCGAACTCGGCGCGCTCGTGCGCTCGCGCCTCAGCGTCCGGCAGGAGGCGCTGCCCTACATGCAGCAACTGCATCAGCAGCTCGGCGAGACCGTCAACCTGGCGGTGCGCCGCGACGACGAAGTGGTCTATGTCGAGCGCACTTCGTCCGGCACGCAGATGATGCGCGTGATGCAGACCATCGGCGCGCGCGCGCCGTTGCATAGCACTGCGGTCGGCAAGATTTTTCTCGCCGCCGACGGACCCGAGAGATGCCGGGAATACGCCCAGCGCACCAGGCTGCCGAAGTTCACCGATAACACGCTCACCGATCAGGCGAAACTGTTGCAGGAAATCGACCGCGCGCGCCAGTTGGGCTATGCGTTCGATAACGAAGAGGCCGAAAAAGGCGTCTCGTGCGTTGGCGCGGGCATTTACGACGACGACGGGCGACTCATCGCGGGACTCTCCATATCGGCGCCCTCCGAGCGCTTCGACCCGGCGTGGTCGGTGCAGATCACGCAGGCAGCCGAACGCATTTCGCGCGCGCTCGGCCATCAGGGCTAGTGAAGAAGGGGTGAAGGGTGAATGCGTGATCCCCCTCACCCCTACCCTCTCCCCCGGTGGCGGGGGAGAGGGGGTTTTCCCCTTCACCCTTCACACCTTCACTCCTTCACAGGTCTTCCAATGCTAGACCGCTCGCTCGTCTTCCTCGACCTCGAAACCACCGGCGCCACCGCGAGCTTCGACCGGATCACCGAAATCGGCCTGATCGAAGTCGAGCGCGGCAGCCTGGTCGGCGAGTGGAGCACGCTCATCAATCCGCAGGCGCGCATCCCGCCTTTCATCGAAGCGCTGACCGGCATCAGCAACGACATGGTGGCGCTTGCGCCAACCTTCGCCGAAGTCGCACCCGGGCTCAAGGCCCGGCTCGAAGGCAAACTGCTCGTCGCGCACAACGCGCGCTTCGATTACGGATTCCTCAAGCAGGAGTTCCGCCGGCTCGACATGAAATTTGCGTCGGACGTGGTGTGCACGGTCAAGCTCTCGCGCAAGCTTTTCCCCGGCCATCCGCGCCACAACCTGGACAGCCTGATGGAGCGCCACGGTGTGGCCTGCGGCGCGCGTCACCGCGCGCTCGGCGATGCGCGCGTGCTGTGGGAACTCGCACAGATCTGGCGCGATGAATTGGGCGATGACGCGCTCGCAGCCGCCGCCGCGGCGCAGATCAAATCGCCAACGCTGCCACCCGGCCTGTCGGAGCTGGTGCTCGACGAGATTCCGGAAAATCCCGGCGTGTATCTGTTCTATGGCGAAAACGACATGCCCATTTACGTCGGCAAGAGCGTCAATCTGCGCTCGCGCGTGCTGGCGCATTTTTCCGGCGATCACCGCCTCGCCAAAGACATGCGCATCGTGCAGCAGGTCAAGCGCATCGACTGGAAGGAAACCGCCGGCGAGCTCGGCGCGCTGCTCGAAGAGGCGCGGCTGGTCAAGCAGCTGCTGCCGACCCTGAACCGGCAGCTGCGGCGCAACAACGACTGGTACGCGTTCGCGTGGAACCCCGGGCAGCGTCAAGCGCTGCGGCTGATCAGCGGCGCCGACGTTGATTTCCGCGACACCAGCCACGTTTACGGTTTGTTCCGCACCAGGCGCACGGCGCTCGATGCGCTTCGCAATCTGGCACAGGCGTTCGAACTGTGCCTGATCGCGACCGGCCTCGAAAATGGCAAAGGCCCCTGCTTCGCGCATCAGATCAAGCGCTGCCGCGGCGTATGCGCCGGCAAGGAATCGCGCGCCCGGCACGACCTCAGGTTGACGGACGCGCTGTCCGGGCTCAAGCTGCAGGCGTGGCCGTACCAGGGTCGCATCGGGGTGCGCGAAGCCAATGGCGAGCGCGCCGACCTGCACGTGCTCGACCATTGGTGTTATCTCGGCACGGTGCGCGCGGAGCACGAACTGCACGCGCTTGATGCCAAACCCGTGTTCGATCCCGATACTTACAAGATTTTGAAACGTTTCCTCGCGAGAGCCGGAAATGCGATCGAGATCGTGCCGATGGCTGGTTAGCAGGTAGCGCAGGCGCCTCGCCTGCCATCCAATGGCTGATTTCAGATGAACGATTGCAGGCGAGGCGCCTGCGCTACATGTACTTCAGATGAACGATTGCAGGCGAGGCGCCTGCGCTACATGTCGCACCGTGTTGCGAACTCTTGAGGAGGCTGGATGAAAACGCTATTGAATAACACATTGTTTGCGTTGGCAGCATTGAGCGCGGGCGCCCCGCTTGCGCAGGCACAAACCTATCCAGTGAAGCCGGTGAGGTTCATCATTCCCTTCCCGCCCGGCGGGCCGACCGACCTCATGGGCCGCACCGCGGCCAACCGCCTGACCAAGGCCTTCGGCGTACAGTTCATCGCCGACAACCGGGCCGGCGCCGGCGGTAACATCGGGACCGAGCTGTGCGCGAAGTCGCCCCCGGACGGCTACACCGTCTGCATGTTCACCGTCGCGCAGAGCATTTCGCCGGCCATCTACGGGAAGCTCGGCTACGACCCGCTCAAGGACTTCGCGCCGGTCACCCTGATGGCGATCCTCCCGAGCATGCTCACGACGCACCCGTCGCTGCCAGTGAAGAACGTCAAGGAGCTGGTCGCGCTCGCCAAGTCGCGCCCCGGCCAGATGTCCTACGCCTCGACCGGCAACGGCACGAGCCCGCACATGCTGATGGAAATGTTCAAGTCGATGGCGGGCATCGACGTCGTGCATATCCCATACAAGGGGCAAGCGCCGGCGGTGGTGGACCAAATCGCCGGCCAGGTCCAGCTCGCGTTCAACACGGCGGTCACGGTACTGCCGCATGTGCAGCAGGGCAAGTTGAAGCCCATCGCGATCTCGACCAAGGAACGCTTCCCGCCGATGCCCGACCTACAGACGGTCGACGAAGGCGGCGTCAAAGGCTACGACGGCGGCTCGTGGCAGGCGGTCGTGATGCCGGCTGGCACGCCGCGCGACATCGTGAGCAAAGTGCACCAGGAGCTGGCCGCAATGCTCAAGTCGCCCGATACCCGCGAGAAATTCCTCTCCCAGGGCGCGCTCGCCTCCGGCATCACGCCGGACGAATTCGCGAAGTTTCTCAAGGCCGAAATGGAGAAATGGGCGAAGGTCGCCAAAGCGGCCAACGTCAAGCTCGACTGAGCGGTGCAACGCATGAAACCACCTGCCGGTGGCGCCGCTGCGCGATGAACGACCCCGCGCAGTTCTTGCCAAATTGGCCGCAGGAGATCGTGCGTGTCACCGGCACGCCGTGCGTTGATTGCGAGCATCGCTTTTGCGCCGGCCGGAAAATCCGACGCGGCAGCGCTGCTGACGCTGGTGCTGACCGCCGCTTTCGTATACCCGTTGTTGCTCTTCGGCGCCGCATTCGTGCTGGTCGCCCTGTTCGCGGTCCCGACTTCGCTCACCGTCGACGCGCCAGCGCACGGGATACGCGCGGTGCGGCGCGTGTGCGGCATCAAGGTGCGCGACCGCGCACTGCCGCGTCCCGCCATTGCAGCGCTCGAGCAGGAGATAGCGACCGCGCCGCGCGGGCTCGGCGGTGCCAGCTTCTACCGGCTCGTCGCGCTGACGCGGCCTTCGTGGAACGAGAGCGCCGACGGCAGGCGTTACAACGTCAGGCGCATGGTCATTGCAGATGGAATACCCGATGAAGCAGTGGCGCAGGCGCTCGAGGCGCTGGTCAGCGGGCACCTGCGGCTCGGCGCAGCGGCGCCGCAGAAAACTGGTGATTAGTGATCGGTGATTGGTGTCAAAAGCCGTAATTCGTGACTCGTGATTGGTGATTCGTGATCAGTAAGACCGGTTTTCGCCAATCACCAATTACCAATCACCGATCTGGCGCGCCGCTCAATGTATCGTCATCGGAAAATTGATCAGACCGCCAAAATCGGCGAGAAACTCGTCGACATGCTCCGCTGACGGATCTTCGCCGAACGCCCCCACCATCGATGCACGGAATTTCTCCGCCACGTCGCCCTGGAAAAACGTGCCGCGGCTCGCGTGCTTGTCCACCACCTCGTAGCCGCGCTCCTGCGGGTACTCGACGACGTAGTAGTTTTCGCTGTTATATACGATGTTCATAAGGGTATTAACGCCCGTCCCGCGATTTGGTTGAGCGAATCCACCGTTGCTGAGGTATCTGGGGGTGAAACCGGCGTTTTTCAAGCCAGGTGATCGGGTCGGACTGACGGGATTGCGCCCGTCAGTCCTCCCACACCACCGTACGTGCGGTTTTCCGCATACGGCGGTTGAGTCCAGCACGCTCAGCCTCACGGCCTGCTCGCGAGTTCCCATGGAAGTCCGAAGCCAGCACGCTGGAGGCGTAGGGTCTTGAGGGCTTGTTGAACCACCACATGGCGCGCCATCGGCCACGCCCCGCGGCGGCTCCACGCCACCCCAACACCTCGTCCTCGCACCCCAAGTCGGCGCAGTGCTTTGGCGCGTCCTTTCGGATTATGCCAGCGCTGCCAGAAGTACTTCCTCATGTGACGCCGTATCCACCCACTGAGCGCAGTGACTCCCGCTCGCCAGTTGGCGTAGCTGAAGTAATTCCACCAGCCCTCGATGTAGCGTCTCCAGCGCCTCTTGAGTTCGTCTTCCGTGAGGTGGTTTCGCCGCTCCCAAATCTCTCGAACTTTCTCCTTCATCCGCTTGAGCGCCTTGGGAGCTACGCTCACTACGCCCGCGCCATGAATTCGAAAGCCCAAGAGCTGGGTATCGTGGCTTAGCCCCGTGCCGCTCTTGTCGCGGTTAACCTCGATCTTCAGCTCCCTCTCGATCCACGCCACCACGCTCTCCAATATCCGCTTGGCCGCCCGCTCGCTGCCCGCAAAGATGGCTATGTCATCGGCGTAGCGAACATAGGCCACGCCGCGTCTGGCCAACTCGCAGTCCAGCGGGTGCAGGTAGATGTTGGCCAGTAGCGGCGACAGCGGCCCCCCTTGCGGGGTGCCGCGGTTGCGCGCTCGTTGGCCACCATCGACCGCCTGCATCGGCGCCCGGAGATAATCACCGATAAGCCTCAACAGGGTCTTGTCCCGCACTTGGCGCGACACCGCGTGCATCAGTTTGTCGTGATTGACTTGGTCAAAGAAACTCTTCAGATCAATGTCCACCACCCACGTCTTACCCGCCGCCACGTAGGCCCGCGCCGCGTCCAACGCGTCGTGGGCACTTCGCCCCGGCCGAAAGCCGTAGCTGTGCTCGCTCATCCCCGGATCGAATACCGGAGTGAGCACCTGCAGGATCGCCTGTTGGATCAGCCGGTCTTGTACGTTCGGTATCCCCAGCATGCGCACCCCTCCATTGGCCTTCGGGATCGGCACCTCGCGTACCGCTCCAGGCCGATACTGCCCGGCCCTGAGCTTTTGCGCGATACCCGCCCAATGCTCCTTAAGATGGCTGCGCGTGTGCTCGATGTCCCGCCCGTCCACGCCCGCTGCGCCCGCGTTGGCCTTTACCGCCTTCCACGCGCGCCGCAAATTGTGCGCTTCCAGCACGCTCTCCAGCA
>JACPTJ010000072.1 GCA_016192835.1 Betaproteobacteria bacterium | reverse complement strand
TTCCCGACGAAGCGTACAGGATCTCGCCGGGGCGCGCTTTCGCGAATGCGATCAATTCCTTCACTGATTTCGCAGGCACCGAGGGGTGCACGACCATCAGGTTGGGCGTGGACACCGCCTGCGTGATGGGCGCGAAATCGCGCAACGCGTCGTAGGGTACATTCTTATAGGTCGCCGCATTGGTCGCGAGTGTGCTCAGGCCCATCAGCAGCGTGTAGCCGTCGGGCTGCGACTTGGCGACGATCTCGCTGCCGATCATCGTGCCTGCTCCGGTCCGATTCTCCACCACCACCTGCCGTCCGAGCCGTTCGGACAGGGCTTGCGCGATCAGTCGCGCGATCACGTCGTTAGGGCCGCCGGGCGAAGTCGGCGCGACGATGCGGATCACGCGGTTGGGATAGTTGCTTTGTCCCAGCGCCTGAGGCAAGGCGGCCGTCAGGGCAACTGCTGTGGCCAGCACCAGTCCTGATCCAATGAATTTTCGTGATTGCGTTACCATGTGCCCCCCATTGGTTTCACCATTGAAAGCAGTATCGAATCCATCTAATCATCATTCGTTTTGCAGTAAGACTTGCTTCATGAGTTCCTCCCAGGGATTAGCGTATCCGCACCAGGTTAACGCAAAGTCCCGGCCCGCAGGTCGAAGACGTCCTGGGCGAGGCGTGCAAGCATCTCCCAGCCGTGGGCGTGGTTGCGTGTCGCTTCCACGTCGCCCGTGTACCAATCAAGAGTAACGTGTTCGGCGCCCAGGCGCTGGAGCTCGCCCAAGTCGTCGCGCACCTGGTCGATGGAGCCGACGCCCAACTGGCGCTCGCCGTCGACAGGCTGCTTGCGGATGTCGAGCCGGATGCGGGGGCAGTAAAGCGGAACGGGGCGTTTCGCTTGCTCCGCGACGCGCCGCAGGTCGTCGATGCCGGGGTCGGTGCGTGGGGCCGGCCGCAGGATCGGGTGCCAGGCGTCGCCCAGCAGCACGGCGCGACGTAGCGCCGCCTCGGTCCAGCCGCCGACCCAGACCGGCGGGCGCGGCTTCTGGTTCGTAGCCATCGGCGAAACATCCTCGAAGCGAACGAGACGCCCCTGGTAGCTGACCGCAGCGTCGGCGGTCCATAGCGCGAGGATCGCCTCCAGCGATTCGGTCGCCAGACGGCCGCGCTGCTTGTAGGACACGCCGAGTGCTGCGAATTCGTCCTCCCAGCCGCCGACGGCGCAGCCGAAGATGAAGCGGCCGTTGCTCAATTGGTCGACGTTCGCGCCGAGGCGGGCCGTGAGCAGCGGGTTACGGTAGGGCAGCACGATAACGGTTGTGCCGAGCTGCACACGCGTCGTCCGGCCGGCGAGGAAGGCGAGCGCAGCAAACGGATCGTACAGCGGCTCCGGGTAGCGGTCGCGGATCGAGGGCGTGATCGCGATATGGTCGGAGATGAAGACGGAGTGATAGCCCAGCGCTTCCGCCACCTGCGCCCAGCCGAGGAGCGCCTCGGGGCCGGCGCCGGGACCGAAGTTAAGGATGTTGACCCCTGCTTTCATGTGGAAACTTTCTCGACCGTTCCAGAGAGCGACAGATGCTATGCAGGGCCGCGCGAGTTAACCTCATTACACCATACACCAAACACCAAACTTGACAATACTCCGATGCTTGATAAACTCATTTGAGACCTGCCCTCACGTCACAAAAGGAGAGCCGCCATGAGACGTGTAATTCTAAGTATCCTGGGTGCAACGTCAGTGCTGTTGGCCACGATCGGGTTGGCGATGGCGCAAAGCGATTATCCGTCGCGCGCCGTCCGCATCGTAGTGGCGTGGCCGCCGGGAAGCAGCATCGACGTCGTGGTCCGCCAAATGGCCGAACCGCTGCGGGCCGAGCTGGGTCAATCGATGGTCATCGATAACAGAGCGGGAGCAGGCGGCGTCATCGGCGCCGAAATTGTCGCCCTCGCGCCGCCCGACGGGTACACGCTGTTGTTTACATCGGCCGCGCTAAACATGGTCGCCGCAATGGGTACGCCGACTTCCTATAAGGTGCCGGATTCCTTCACGCCGGTAGTCAATGTCGTCTGGACGCCTTTGGTTTTGTTAGCCCACCCCTCGCTGCGAGTCAAGACGCCGCGGGAACTGGTCGCGCTGGCAAAGTCAAAGCCGGGCCAGCTCGTTTACGCTAATGCCGGCCCGGGCTCGCCGTCGCATTTCGCGACCGAGTTGTTCCGCGTGCGCAGTGGCTTCGAGGCAACGGGCGTGCCATTCCGTGGCTCGCCCCCGGCGTTGCTCGAGGTGATCGCCGGCCGCGCCGCATTTCTCTTCACTCCCGCCTCTACCGCCTTGCCGCAGGTCCGCGCAGGCAAAATAGTCGCGCTTGCAATCGGGAGCAACAAGCGGCTTGAGATCGCACCTGAAATCCCGACCCTGGCGGAATCGGGCTATGGGGAAATCCGCGCGAGCTTCTGGAACGGTCTGCTGGGACCGAAGGGATTGCCGCAGCCGATTGCCAATCGTTTTGCCACGGCGGTGAACAAGGTTCTGGCGCGGCCCGATGTGCAGACCGGTTTGGCGCCTGCGGGAAACGAGCTAGACGGCAAGAGCTCTCCACAGAGCTTTGCCACCCTGATCAAAGAAGACATGGCAACCTGGGTCGAGGTCGCCAAGGCGGCGAACATCAAGCCGAATTAGGCGCGGATAGGGTACGACCCGGCGGATCGGCTTGGTGAACGAACACCAAGGGCGTGTCGCCGTCATCACAGGTGGCAGCGGTGGCATAGGCGGCGCGATTGCGAAGCGCCTCGTGTCCGAAGGTGCACTCGTGCATGCGCTCGATGTAAACGACGCAAGCCAGTCCGGACCAGACACTGTCGCACGGATCAACTTCCACGAGGTCGATGTCGGTAATGAACCGAACGTTGATCGTGTGTTTGATGAGATCAGCAAGGTTTCCGGCAAGATCGATTATCTCGTCTGCTGTGCGGCGATCTATCCCCGGCGGCCTTTCCTGGAACTTGGCCTCCATGATTGGCAGCACGTTCTGCAAGTGAACCTGACGGGGTCGTTTCTTTGTTGCCGGGCGGCG
>JACPTJ010000202.1 GCA_016192835.1 Betaproteobacteria bacterium | reverse complement strand
CTCGCGCAGCGGCGCTTCGCCGGCGGCACTGCGGTAGCCGCGCTTGAACAGCGGCTCGCCCGAAGTGTCGAGATACAGCGTCAGCTCTTCAGCCGTGAGGAAAGCGTGCACCCGAACGTCCGGCGCCCGGGTGTCGATGCTGGGGCGCCCGCCGCAATGAGCGCGGAACGCATCGCAGATCGCATCCTTGATGCGCAGCGTGACGAAGTCGAGGCTTTTCAGCGGACAGCGCAGTGCGGATACGTTGACGCGCAAGGTGTTGCTCACCTCGAACCATAGCGGCCACGTCAGCGCCAGGGTGGTCCGGTAGATGTCGTCTTCGCTGCGATACGGGGCGACCGCCACGCGCCACAGGATACGGCTCGCGATGCGGCTTTCGAGATTGGCGCGGTAACAGAGCTGCAGCGGCCCGGCAAAGTGAGCGCCGCCGTCGGTCGTTTTGACGTCAATGGCGCCGAGCGCCGCGAGTTCCTGCGCAAGCAGCGCTTCGAGCCCGCGCGGACACGGTGCGAAGAAGTGTTCAGTCAAAGGCAAAATTGCAGCCGCAGATAAACGCAGATAAACGCAGATAACAAATACGAATCAGGAAAATCATTAGATGGGGATTACAAAATTCATAGGAATAGAGCATTTTATTCAAGAATAATGTCCATGGTTTTTCGCTATTGATCTTATCCGCGTTTATCTGCGTTTATCCGCGGTTCCATTCGCTTTAAAGTCTCACAAAAACTTCGAACTCGATGCGCTGCCGCGGATTGCGGTGCTGCGTGAGCTTGCTCACCCGCGCTTCCACCTTGCCGCCGCTATCCATGTGGCGAGCCACCGCCTGGTTTTCGCGGCGTGGCACGTAGCCGAGCTTGTGCCCCTGCCACTCGACGCGCACCGCATTGCTGTCGTGCGGATTGTCTGGCTCGCGCGCCAGCGTCAGCGGATCGCCGACCTTGATTTCGTCCCACAGTCGCCCACCCTGATAGTACTGGAAGCCGGCGAGCAGCGAGCTTTGCACCAGCATCCTGACCTCGCCGCTTTGCGCGGGCACCGCGGTTGCGGCCATCGCCAGCGCCAGCGCGCCAAGCGTTACGGCAAGCGCTTGCGCCCACCAGTTCTGATTGTTGTCGTGGACGCTCATGCCGGACCGATCCGCGTCAGGTCAGTAACCGGCGCCGGGTCAGGGCCAGCGCACCATAAAAGCCGGCCATTGCGTAGAGCAGCAACACGCTCACGTGTGTCGCGAGCCCTGACGGCACCGTGTCATTCATTAGTGGGCGCACGAGCGCCACGGCGTGGGTGAGCGGCAGGAACGCGGCCGCATGCTGCAGCGCCTGAGGCAGCTGATCGACAGGAAAAAACACACCGCACAGCAGCATCATCGGCGTGATGAACAGCGTGAAGTAGTACATGAAAAAATCGTAGCTCGGCGAAAGCGCGGTCATGACCAGGCCGAGGCTCCCGAACGCGATGCCGGTGACGAACATGACCGGCAGTGCCCACAGCGCGAGCCACGATTGGGCGAGACCGAGCGCCGTTGCGACCACCAGCACCGCGATTCCCGACAACAGGCTTTTGCTCGCGGTCCACACCGCCTCGCCGATGAGCACGTCGTCGAGCGTGACCGGCGCGTTCATGATCGCATCCCACGTCCGCTGCACGTGCATGCGCGAGAATCCCGAGTACATCGCTTCGAACGAAGCGCTCATCATCGTGCTCGAGCACACCATTCCGGCCGCAAGAAACGCAATGTAGGACGTGCCAAACACGTCGGGCATCATGCGGCCCAGACCGTAGCCGAAACCCAGCATGTAGAGCATGGGATCGGCGAGATTGCCGAGCATGGACGGGATCGCGAGCTTACGCCATACCATGGCATTGCGGCGCCAGACATGGATGAAGCGCCAGGACAACCGCGGGGGAGCGCAGTATTTGGTTACGTTACTCATGTCAGTCGGTCAGTCGCGCAGATCGCGTCCGGTCAGCCGCAGGAATACGTCCTCGAGGTTTGCCGGACGGTGCAGGTAACGCAGTTCGGGGCGCGCCTCGAGATCCTGCAGCAACGGCCCGACGTTGCGCGCGTAACAGAACGTCGTGTCGCCCGTTTTCTCGCAGCGCTCGCTCAGGCTGGCACCGTGCGCGTTCGCCCATGCCTCGGCGCCGTCGCCGAACACTTCGACCACCTGCGGCTCGATGTGGGCGCCGATCAACTCCCGTGGCGAGCCGCTTGCGATCACCTGGCCGCGGTCCATGATCGCAAGCCGGTGGCACAGGCGTTCGGCTTCGTCCATGAAGTGCGTGGTGAGGAATATGGTCTTGCCCTGCGCTAACAACTGGCGCAGCCGCTCCCAGATCAGGTGCCGCGCCTGCGGGTCGAGACCGGTCGTCGGCTCATCGAGAAAAATCAGCGCAGGATCGTTGATCAGCGCGCGCGCCAGCGTCAGGCGCCGCTTCATGCCTCCCGACAGGGCCTTGATATTGTCGTCGGCGCGGTTCGCGAGTCCGGCGAATTCGAGCAGTGGCGGTACGCGCTCTGCAATGCGCGCGTCGGACATGCCGAAATAGCGGCCATAGACCAGCAGATTCTCGCGCGCCGTGAAATCGGGATCGAGGTTGTCGATTTGCGGCACGACGCCGACGCGCGCGCGTGCTTCGCGCGCGGCACGCGGCACCGGCATGCCGAACATGCTGATCGCGCCCGAATCGGGTTCGGTGAGGCCGAGGCACAGCCGTAAGGTGGTGGTCTTGCCGGCGCCGTTGGGGCCGAGCAGGCCGAAACATTCTCCAGGCCTGAGCTCGAGATCGATGCCAGCAATCACTTCGCGGCCGCCGTACGATTTGCGCAGCGCGTGCGCG
>JACPTJ010000367.1 GCA_016192835.1 Betaproteobacteria bacterium | reverse complement strand
GGGCTCACAATACGGGAACACGACAAGGTCGGACGCAGGCTGGGCTCCAACGGGGAACTAGTGTTCGTGGATTGCAAGGTTCCGGCAGAAAATCTGGTTGGCGAGGAAGGAAAAAGCACCCTGATGGGCAGCGTCAAATCGCCGGGCCGGGCCATGCCGCGGTTCCAGTCGATGAATCTCGGCATTGGCCGCGCCGCGTATGAAGCTGCGCTCGAATATGCGCGGTTGCGGGTGCAGGGCGGACGGCCCATCATCGAACATCAGGCGGTGGGATTGACGCTCGCCAATATGGCGATCGGCCTGGAAGCCGCACGCAGCCTGATCTGGCAGGCCGCCTGGGCTTCGGACCATCCGGAAGCCTATGCCGACGGCAGCCTGCCCGAGCTTCCGCTGCAGACCATTGCCAAGGTCGTAACGTCCGAGACGGTGCAGCGGGTGACCCTCGAAGCGGCGCAGCTTTTCGGCGGCATGGGCGTGATGCGCGAGCTGCCGCTGCAAAAGTACGTGCGTGACGCGCTGATCTTCCTGCATTCCGAGAACACCAACGACGTCGCACGCCTGCGCATTGCCGAAGACCTGGCGGGTTATCGCCGGCCGGGACTCATCGCGAATGGCGGGTAACATTTACCGGCTATAATGATCGCTACGTCTGGCCTTCCACAACATTTACAACGTTCATCAGTCACCAAGAAAGGAAAATTCATGCGTTATCGGAAATCCGAGGCCAAGGCATTCGGAAGGGCTAACTTGCACGGCATCTGGGCCGCAATCCCGTACCCCTTTACGGCAAACGGGGAACTCGACGAGGCGGGCCTGCGCAGGGACGTCCGCAAATACGTCGACGTGCTCAAGCTCGACGGTCTTTTCTTCGGCGGTCTGGTCGGCGAGTACTGGTCCCTGACGATGGACGATCGCCGGCGCGGACAACAAATCGTGGTCGAGGAAGTCGGCGACAAGGCGCAAACCCTGGCGCATACCGGTTGCATGAGCCTGCGCGACACCATCGCGCTGACCCAGCACGCGCAGCAGATCGGGGCGACTTACGTGATCGTCAGCAATCCGGCGGTGAGCACGCGCGAGCCTGACGACCTGTATGGTTTTTTCCAGGGCCTGTGCGCGGAGGTTGACATCGCCGTGTCGCTGTTCAACACCCCGATCTGCGGCTACACGCTGTCGCCGGAACTGGTGGCGCGCATCGCCGGGCTTGAGAACATTTTCTGCATCAAGAACCCGCTGCCGCCCGCCCACACCGACGAGGTGCGGCGGCTGGCCGGCGAAAAAATCGTCGTGTGCGATCCCAACGAGGGGCGCTGGCTCGATAACATCATCAAACACAACGACCCGTTGTTCATGTCCAGCCCCGATCCCTACCTGCTGCAGACCGCGGAGCGCCAAACCATGCGCGAGTACACGCAAAAAGCAATGGCCGGAGATGTGGCCGGCGCGCGCGCCGTGTCGAAAACCATGGATCCGGTGCGCCGCATCGCCGACAAATGGATGAACGGCAAGTGGTCGGCGCCGAGCGTTCCGATCAGCGCTATCAAGTACTGGAGCGAGCTGCTGGGATACACCGGCGGCGCGCCGCGCGCGCCGATGCAGCCGCTCACGGCCGACGAGAAACGCACGCTGAAACAGGAGCTCCAGTCCGTCGGTTTGTTGTCCTGACCTCAAAAGGAGTGCGCCATAATGACGTTCCGAACCTCTGTCGTATCGATCTGGCTTGCGGCAATTCTGGGCATCGGCGCTGTGCACGCACAGCCCGTGCGCATTGGCGTGATCGGGATTCTGCCCGATGCCGGTATCTTCGTCGCCTTCGAGAAGGGCTATTTCCGCGAGGCGGGAGTCGATCTGAAGCTTGAGCCGTTCGTTTCCTCGGTCAAGATGCTGCCGGCGCTCTCGACGGGCGAGCTTGAAATCGCCACCGGCGGCGTCGCCGCCAGCCTGTTCAACGGCATCGCGCGCGGCCTGCCCATCATCACCGTCGCTGACAAAGGCTCCAATATCGTCGGCCTTTCCACCAATGCGGTGCTGCTCGCGAAGTCAGCATCGGACCGCGGCGAAGTGCGCAGCATCAAGGACTTGCGCGGCAAGCCGATCGCGATCATGGGAGGACCGGGCGCGCTCTCCGAGTACCAGTGGGCGCGCGTGCTCGAGCGCGAGGGGCTCACGCTCAAGGATGTCGATCAGAAATACATGTCGTTCCCGGACATGATCACCGCGCTCGGCACGGGCGCCATCGTGGCCGGGATGTCGAGCGAGCCGAATATAACGCTCGCCGTCAAAAAGGGCATCGCGCTGAAGTGGATCAACTGGGCGGATGTTCAGCCTAACCACCAGGCGGGCGTCATTTTTTACAACGTCGACTTTGCGCGCAAGCGGCCCGAGGCGGCTCGCGGCTTCATGGTCGCGTACGTGCGCGGCATCCGCGCTTTCCACGACGCATTGCGCGAAGGCGGCGAGAAGAAGGCCGAGCTCGTGCGCATCATGATCAAGCACACCAACCTCAAGGATCCCGAGGTCTATCGCGACATCGAGTGGTCGAACCTCAATCCCGACGGCGCGGTCATTGTCAAAAGCGTGGCGGATCAGCAGGATTTCTTCGTGAAGATGGGCCGCGTTGAGAAACCCGTGCCGATCGAGAAGGTGGTCGACAACTCCTTTGCCGATCATGCGGCGAAGGTGCTGGGTCCGTACCGCCGTTGAGCGGGCGCTGTGGCAGAGATCGTCGCGCAGCACCTCGGCAAGCGTTTTGAGGACGGCGCGCGGACGGTCGAGGCGCTCACCGATTTCACGCTCACGGTCAAGCAAGGCGAGTTCTGCTGCCTCGTCGGACCGAGCGGCTGCGGCAAAACCACGTTTCTGCGCATGCTCGCCGGCCTCGAGACGCCTTCAGGCGGGACGCTGGAGGTTCGTGTCCCTGACGCGACGCGGCCGGCAACGGCGGTCGTGTTCCAGGAAACCAGCATTTTCCCCTGGATGAGCGTGATTGAGAATGCGGCCTTCGGTCTGGAGACGCGCGGAATTCCCAGGAAGGAGCGCGAGCAGCGGGTGCTGCCGATGCTGCGCAAAGTCGGGCTTGGCCAGTTCACCGCGGCATACCCGCACCAGCTCTCGGGCGGCATGAAACAGCGGGTTTCGATCGCGCGCGCTTTCGTCACCGAGCCCCAGATCCTGCTGATGGATGAGCCCTTTGCCGCGCTGGACGCCCAGAACCGCATGCTGCTGCAGGAAGAGCTCGTCGCGCTGTGGGAGGAGACGCGCACGACCGTGCTCTTCATCACTCATTCGCTCGAGGAGGCGCTGCTGCTGGGCGATCGCGTGGTGGCGATGACCGCGCGGCCCGGCCGCATCAAGCACATCGTCGACGTGCCGTTCACCGGGCCACGCGATACGCGCAGCGTGCGGGCGAGCGAGACCTACGGCCGCCTCGTGGTCGAGTTGTGGACGATACTCGAAGAGGAAGTGATGCGGGCGCGGGCCGGGGAGCAGGGCGCATGAAAGGCCGCGAGCGCCTGCTCTCGATCCTCTCGCCACTCTTGCTGCTCGGCGCGTGGGAACTCTCGGTGCGCGCCGGGCTCGTCGACCGCCGCTTCATCGCCGCGCCGTCGATCATCCTCATTGCGCTGTGGGATATGCTCGCGTCGGGCGAGCTGGCCCGTCACGTTGGCGCTTCCCTCTGGCGCATCGTCGCCGGGTTCACGATCGGCGTGGTGCCCGCAGTGCTGCTCGGCCTGTGGATGGGGCTTTCGCGTCCGGTGCGCGCGGTCGTCGATCCGCTCATCGCCGCGGTCTACCCGATCCCGAAGATCGCGATCCTGCCGCTGCTGATGGTATTTTTCGGCATCGGCGAGGCGTCCAAAATCGCGGTCGTGGCGATTTCCGCCTTCTTCCCGATCCTGATCAACACCTACACCGGTGTCGCTACGGTGGATCGCATCTACCTCGACGTCGCGCAAAGCTTCGGCGCCAGCCGCGCACTCGTTTTCCGCCGCATCGTATTCCCGGGCGCTCTGCCGGTCATATTCGCCGGCGTGCGTCTCGCGCTCGGCGTGTGCCTGATCGTGATCGTGTCCGCCGAGTTCGTGGCCGCGCGCAGCGGGATCGGCTTCCTGATCTGGAGTTCATGGGAGATACTCCTGATCGACAAGATGTTCGTGGGGCTGCTGGTCATCGCCGCGATCGGCACCCTCATGAATATTCTGTTGAAGGAAATCCAGCGCCGCGCGATTCCCTGGCAGCCCGAATAGCAGCGCGCGATGGGTGACGGGCGGCGATCACTGGCGAAGCTCAAGGCGCGAATTTTTCCAGGGCAGATCTTCTACGGCTGGTACATCGCAACGGCCGGCGCCGGGACGAATTTTATCGTTCTGGGAATCACCTTCTTCGGGTTCGGCGTCTTCCTGGAAGAGTTCCGGCTGACCTCCGGCTGGAGCGTCACCGCCATCGCGCTGGGCTATTCGATCCAGATGCTGCAGCAGGGACTCCTTGCGCCGGTCACGGGACGCATCCTGGACCGTGTCGGGCCAAGGAAAATGGCGGTCGCAGGGGTGACGATCATCTCCCTCTCCATGCTGCTTTTTTCCCAGGCGACGACCCTGACCATCTATTATGCCGCGTGCATGGTCATGGCGCTGGGGCAAGGCATCGGCGGGCCCTCTGCCTTCAGCCTGGCCGTCATGCGATGGTTTGTCGCGAAGCGCGGGCGGGCCATGAGCGTTGT
>JACPTJ010000366.1 GCA_016192835.1 Betaproteobacteria bacterium | reverse complement strand
GTCCGACACAATGGGCCGCAAACGCGTGGTCGCCGCGAGCATGATGCTGACCGCGGTGATGATCGTAGGCATGGTACTCGCAGGCAAGAGCGCCTTGTTCGTGGTGTTCATCGCGCTGATCGGCTTCTTCCTCTACGCGATGCGCTCGGTGCTGCAGGCGTGGGCCGTCGAGTCTGTCCCGACCAGCCTTGCCGGTGCCGGCGTGGGCATCCAGTTCGGCATCACGGCTATCGGAGCAGCCATCGCTCCCGCGCTGTTCGGCATGATTGCCGATGCTTACGACCTGTACACGGGGTTCTACTTTCTCGCCGGCATCATCGCCGCCTCGAATTTCCTGATTTTCTTCATCCCCAACGGCGCAGCCGCGCATGCAAAACCGGTCGCCGCAAGCTGACCGCGCTCGCGCGCGCAATCCGGCGGGCGGAGCTACGATTCAAGCGGCATTGCGAAGCAAATTTTTGAATGTATAATCTGAATTCCGAGTTCCCCTTACCTGACTGTGGTTTCCATGCAGATCAACCTGAAAAACATTCCACTGTTCGCGGGTTTGCCGGACAGCGATCTCCAGGCTATCGTCAGGAAAGCGGTGCTCAAGTCGTACGAGAAGAACGCGATCGTGGTGACCGAGGGGGAATTCACCAAGTCCCTTTACGTGATTCTTTCCGGCAGGATCAAGGTTTATCTCGATGATGAAAACGGCAAGGAACTCGTTCTCGACAGCAAAGGTCCGGGCGAATACTTCGGCGAGATGGTGCTCGATGAGGGGCCCCGGTCCGCGTCGGTAGTGACGACCGAACCGAGTACGTTCGCCGTCATCGCAACCGCCGTATTCAAGGACCTTCTGGTCAAGCATCCGGAAATCGCGCTGATCGTCATCAAGAACCTGATACGCATGGCGCGGGGCCTCGATGAAAACGTCAGAAGTCTCGCCATGCTGGATGTCTACGGCAGGGTGTCGAGAATGCTGCTCGACCTTGCGGTCGAACAGAAGGGAATGCTCGTTATTCCCGAGAAGCTCACGCAGCGGGAAATGGCCAACAGAGTGGGAACCTCACGCGAGGTGATCAACCGGATACTCAGAGACCTTACCGCCGGTGGATACATCAGGGTCGAGGACAAAACCATCATCATCAACAAACCCCTGCCGCCCCGGGGATAAGCGCTTAACGGAAGTCGCGCGGCTCCAGTTGGATCGGCCGGCCGTGCGGCGTGCGGTCGCACGCGCAAGCCCAGGCGTCGCGATAACGCGCGAGCGATTCACGCGTGGCGACATTTTTTTCAGCGACCAGCCGCTCGAGCGCGGCGAGCCAGTGCAGGTAGTAGGTCTCGCCCGTGTCGGGGTCCCCGGCAGCCTGCGCCCGCTTGATTTCGAGCGCGAGCGCGTCGGCCCATTCCTTCCAGGTGAACAGACCGCGCTCGTGCAGCGCGAGCGTCATCGCGAAAGCCTGCGCCTCCCACGGCTCGCGGAACACCGGTCCCTCGGTGTCGCGCGGAATGCCGGGGACGGCGGCGGCAGCTTGCAGAGCGGCTTGCCGATCGAGCGCCATCAGGCCGGCTCCAGGTAAGACTCCCACGCATCAACGGAAACCTGCGCGGCCGGATCGGCATCAGTGCCCCACAATTCGCGGCCGCTGAAGCGCACCGCATAAAGCCACTGCGGATTTTCACCCGCGCCGAGCGCGCTGCTGTCCGGGAAGACGTGGCAACCGTGCACGAGTTCGACCACGCCGGCATGGCCGCGCACGTAGCGCGGGAGCCGCGTATGGGTCGGAACACTGACGGCGCGCGCGCGCACGCGGTCGCCGACCGCAAAACGGGCCGGGCCTGCCGGTTCGCGCGCGGTCGGCGTCCCGCGGTAAAGCGTTTGCGCGACGTCCCCGGGTGTCAGCGTGCCCCTGACCGGTTTCGGCGGGTGCAGCGCGTGACCGGCTTCGATTTCATCTGCTGCGACGAGCCCGCGCGCGGCCATCAGCTTTTCCAGCCCGGCGAGCCAGATCTCGTAATAGCTCTTCGCCAGATAGTCCTGCGGCGGCAGGCTCTCGCGTGCGGCGCGCGACATGTCGACGTTCCAGCCGCCGGGCATCGCCATGGCGACCGTGAGCGCAAACGCGCGCCGCTCCCATGCGGCGTGAAATGGCGGTTCGTTCGGCTCGGGAACCACTTTTCCGAAGCCGCGCGCACCTCCCATGTCGTGCACGCCGTCCGTCATGCGGCCCCGCCCGGTTGTTTCGGCAGGCCGGTGCCGATCATGCTGTCGCGGGTGACAAGCTCCGCAAGCTGGTCCTCGCTCCAGCCGCCGGTTCCCGCGGGCCGCATCGGCAGCACGAGGTAGCGCACTTCGGAGGTCGAATCCCAGACGCGGATCTCGGTGTCGGCGGGAAGTTCCACGCCGAAGTCCCGCAGCACGCCGCGCGGATCGACAACTGCGCGCGAACGGTACGGCGCCGACTTGTACCAGACCGGCGGCAGCCCGAGCACCGGCCACGGATAGCAGGAGCAAAGCGTGCACACGACCATGTTGTGGCGCGCGGGCGTGTTCTCCAAAACGACCAGGTGCTCGCCTTGGCGGCCCGCGTAACCGACCGAAGCGACGGCCGGATTCGCATCCTTGAGCAGCCAGTTACGGTACTCAGGATCACTCCACGCCTTGGCGACCACGCGCGCGCCGTTGCGCGGACCGACCTTCTTCTCGTAGGTCTCGATCAGGATATCGAGCGCGGCCGGATCGACGTAGCCCTTCTCGGTAAGTATCGTCTCCAGTGCCCGCACGCGCAACTGCGCCGGTGACAGTTCCGAGTGGTCGGGGTCGTGGTCATGATCGTGCGCCATGCCGGTACTATAAGCGAATTACCACGCTTTGTGTCCAGCGCCACCGGCATGCGGCGCCGCGCTGACGTCTCACTCCTCCCGGTTTCACTGTGCTATGCTTGGCGCTCCGCCCGTAGCGACAATCCGATGGGCAACCCAATCGATCCGGAGCTTCAAATGCGCATGGAAGTTCATGTTCACGGCACCGCATTCCTGTGCAAGGGCGTGCACTTGACCCAGGTCGAGCATGCGCTGCGCCCGTGGCTCGACTACCTCGAAGTCGATACGCTCGCCAAAGTCCAGAGCCTCGAGCGCGAGGAGCCCGGAATCCGCTTCGATGCCAAGGAGCAGGCGCTCGACGTTTGCTGGACCGGCGAAGTCGGGCGCAGTTTTCACGGCCGCCTGCAGGATACGTTCCAGGCGCTCGGGCCGCTGACCGAATACGCCTCCGAAATCACCGTCACTTACTATCACGACAACGGCAAAGAAGAATTCCAGCAGATGTTCATCGGCCCGAGCGCCGAGGCGATCCATGAAATCCGCCGCCAGTGCGTCGAGGAAGATCTCGCCGCGCTGCTATCGCCGCACTTCGACAAGGCGAAGGTCGACCAGGTAACCGGGGTGGTCAACCAGATGTTCGATGCGGACTGGAAAAACCGTCCGGCGGTGGAGGAGCAGACCATAGCGGCGCCCGTGCTGCAGCCGCACCCCCGCAACCGGCATTTGCATTGAGACCCCAGTGAAGGGTGAAGGGTGAAGGGTGAAGGGTGAAGGGTGAAGGGGAAAACCCCCTCTC
>JACPTJ010000361.1 GCA_016192835.1 Betaproteobacteria bacterium | reverse complement strand
GGCCCGGGCGGCGGCACACCGGAGAAGCCGGTCGGCACGGTGTGTCTCGCATGGGCGCTCAGGGGTGGCGAGCCGGTTGCCGAGACGCGGCATTTCGCGGGCGACCGCGAAGCGGTACGCAGGCAGTCGGTGGAGCGCGCGCTCGAACGCGTGCTCGAGCTAGTACCAAAGTCATAGCGGTCATCCGCACGGCAACCTCCGCGTTATCTGCGATAGGAGTGTGAGATAATCCGGGAGGAATTTATGGGACACATCATGGATGAGAACAAGACCAAAGCGCTGGCAGCGGCGCTGTCGCAAATCGAAAAGCAATTCGGCAAGGGTTCCATCATGCGGCTGGGCGAGGCCGAGGTGGCGAAAGACATCGAGGTGGTGTCGACCGGCTCGCTCGGTCTCGATCTTGCGCTCGGTATCGGCGGCCTGCCGCGCGGCCGCGTGATCGAAATCTACGGTCCGGAATCGTCGGGCAAAACGACGCTGACGCTGTCGGTGATCGCGCAGATGCAGAAGCTCGGCGGCACCGCGGCATTCATCGACGCCGAACACGCGCTCGATCCGCAAGACGCGCAGAAACTCGGCGTCAACGTTCAGGACCTGCTGATTTCGCAGCCCGACAACGGGGAGCAGGCGCTCGAAATCGCCGACATGCTGGTGCGCTCGGCCTCGGTCGACGTCGTGGTGATCGACTCGGTCGCGGCATTGACGCCGAAAGCCGAGATCGAGGGCGAAATGGGCGAACCGCAGATGGGCCTGCAGGCGCGGCTCATGTCGCAGGCGTTGCGCAAGCTCACCGCCAACATCAAGCGCTCCAATACGATGGTGATTTTCATCAACCAGATCCGCATGAAGATCGGCGTGATGTTCGGCAATCCCGAGACCACGACCGGCGGCAACGCGCTCAAGTTCTACGCCTCGGTGCGCATCGACATCCGCCGCGTGGGCAGCATCAAGAAGGGCGAGGAAGTCATCGGCTCCGAGACGCGCGCGAAGGTGGTGAAGAACAAGGTCGCGCCGCCGTTCAGGGTGGCGGATTTCGACATTCTCTACGGCGAAGGCATTTCGCGCGAAGGCGAAATCGTCGAGCTCGGCGTGCTGCACAAGATCGTCGACAAGTCCGGCGCCTGGTACACGTACGGCAAGGAACGCATTGGCCAGGGCAAGGACAACGCGCGCGATTATCTGAAGGCGCATCCCGAGCTGGCGCAGGAGATCGAAGCCAAAATCCGCGCGGCGGTGAGCGTCGGTGCCGGAGCGAAGGCAGCCGCAGTCGCGGAAAAATAAGCCGCAAGTGCCATTGCGGGCAAGGGCGCTCAGGATGCTCGCGCGCCGCGAGTATTCGCGGCTGGAACTCGAGCGCAAGCTCGTGTCTTTTACCGAGAATACTGGGGAAATCGCGGAACTGCTCGATGATTTCGAGCGCCGCGGCTGGCTGTCCGAGCGCCGCGTCGTCGAGCAGGTGCTGGCCTCCCGCCGTCGCCGTTTCGGCGCGCAACGCATCGCGCACGAGCTGCGCGAGAAAGGCCTCTCCGACGCGGCCATTGCCGGGGCGCAACTGCAGTTGCAGGAAAGCGAACTCGAGACGGCGCGCGCGGTATGGATGAAGAAGTTCGGCGTGATGCCGGCCAACGCGCGTGACAAAGTCCGCCAGATGCGTTTCCTGCAGGGGCGCGGCTTCAGCCTCGACATCATCCGCCGGCTGCTGCGCGACCTCGAAGATTAGTTCCCACCCTCACCCCAGCCCTCTCCCGCCTAGGCGGGAGAGGGAGTGTAATATCGAGAAGCCGCAAATGGAGTATTCCCTCTCCCCGTGCTTACGGGGAGAGGGCTAGGGTAAGGGGAATAGTTTAGAATCAACCCTTTTCCCGCGCGTCGGCCGCCACGCGCATCGCACAGGTCACCCCATGAAAAGCAGCGAAATCCGCAATCAGTTCCTCGATTACTTCAAGGGGAAGGGCCACGCGATCGTGGCCTCGAGCCCGCTCGTTCCCGGCAACGATCCGACGCTGCTGTTCACCAATTCCGGCATGGTGCAGTTCAAGGAGGTGTTCCTCGGCCAGGAGCAGCGCAATTACGTGCGCGCCACCACGTCGCAGCGCTGCGTGCGCGCCGGCGGCAAGCACAACGATCTCGAAAACGTCGGCTACACCGCGCGCCACCACACGTTTTTCGAGATGCTCGGCAACTTTTCATTCGGTGATTACTTCAAGCGCGACGCGATTCATTTCGCGTGGGAGCTGCTGACCGCCGTCTACAAGCTGCCGCAGGACCGGTTGTGGGTGACGGTGTATGAGACCGATGACGAGGCCTATAACCTGTGGGCGAACGAGATCAGGGTGCCGCGGGAGCGGATTGCGCGCATCGGCGACAAGCCGGGCGGCGCCAAGTATCAGAGCGACAACTTCTGGCAGATGGGGGAGACCGGCCCGTGCGGACCGTGCACCGAGATTTTCTACGATCACGGACCCGAGGTCGCGGGCGGTCCGCCGGGAACGCCGGAAGCCGAAGGCGATCGCTACATCGAGATCTGGAACCTCGTGTTCATGCAGTTCAACCGCGACGAACACGGCAGGCTGCATCCGCTGCCCAAGCCCTCGGTCGATACCGGCATGGGACTCGAGCGTATTGCGGCGATATTGCAGGGCGTGCACAGCAACTACGACATCGACATATTTCGGGACTTGATACGCGCCGCTGAGCGAGAAACGAAATTCCCGAAAATTCTCGATGCCGAGGGTCAGATTTACTCTGAGAAACAAAAGTTATTCAGTCGAAGTTCTCTCAATGTCATCGCCGACCACGTTCGCGCCTGCGCGTTTCTGATCGTCGACGGCGTGATCCCGGGCAATGAAGGCCGCGGCTACGTGCTGCGCCGGATCATCCGGCGCGCGATCCGGCACGGCTACAGGCTCGGGCAGAAGCAGCCGTTTTTCCACAAGCTCGTGCCGGATCTCGTGAAGACCATGGGAGACGCCTATCCGGAACTCGCGGCGGCGCGCGAGCGCGTCGCGCAGGTGCTCGCGCAGGAAGAGGTGCGTTTTGCCGATACGCTCGACAACGGCATGGCGGTGCTCGAAGGCGCGCTGCGCTCGGAAGACCGGATGCTCGACGGCGACACGGTGTTCCGTCTTTACGACACTTACGGCTTTCCTCTCGACCTTACCGCCGACATCGCGCGCGAGCGGGGGGTCACCGTCGATCTCGCCGGCTTCGAGGCGGCGATGGGGCAGCAGCGCGAACGCGCGCGCGCCGCGTCCAAGTTCGGCGCGCAGAGCGCGGTTGAATACAGCGGCCGGAAGACCGAATTCCACGGCTACGATACGCTGACGCTCGAAGCGAGGATCGTCGCGATTTACAAGGAAGGCATCGCGGTGCCCGCGATCGAAGCCGGCGACAGCGCGGTGATCGTGCTCGACAGGACGCCGTTCTATGCCGAAGCGGGCGGCCAGGTCGGCGACCGCGGGCAGCTCATCGCGAGCCGCGGCACGTTCCACGTGCGCGATACGCAGAAGGTCCAGGCCGAAGTGTTCGGCCATCACGGCGTGCTGCATACCGGGACGTTCGCGGTGGGTGACACGCTCGAAGCAAAAGTCGATGCCGCGGCGCGCGCGCGCGCCGCCTGCAATCATTCAGCCACCCACCTGATGCACGCGGCGCTGCGCAAGGTGCTCGGGCCGCACGTGCAGCAGAGGGGCTCGCTCGTTGATCCCGACCGCACGCGCTTCGATTACTCGCACCACGAGCCGCT
The DNA here is from genome assembly GCA_016192835.1 of Betaproteobacteria bacterium. GTDB lineage: Bacteria > Pseudomonadota > Gammaproteobacteria > Burkholderiales > SG8-41 > PALSA-1004. The sequence goes on along the minus strand of JACPTJ010000361.1, from coordinate 25,152 downwards.
TTCAGCACCGCAGATCCGCGAGATCGAGCGGCTCGTCAATGAGGAAATCCGCCGCAACGTGCCGGTGGAAGCGCGCATCATGAAATACGACGATGCGATTCATGCGGGCGCGATAGCGCTGTTTGGCGAGAAATACGGCGATGAGGTGCGCATGCTGAGGATGGGCGATTTCTCGACCGAGCTGTGCGGCGGCACGCACGTCAGGCGCACCGGCGACATCGGTTTTTTCAAGGTGATGTCGGAGTCGGGGATCGCCTCCGGCGTGCGCCGCATCGAGGCGATGACGGCCGAAGGCGCGCTCACCTGGGTGCAGCAGCAGGAAGCGAACCTGCAGCAAGCCGCCGCCGCGCTCAGGACGCCGGCGCAGGAAGTGACGCAGAAAATCGGCCAGATCGTCGACAACGTCAGGCAACTCGAAAAAGAACTCGCGCGTCTCAAATCGAAACTCGCATCGTCACAAGGCGACGATCTTGCGACGCTGGCGGTCGATATTAAAGGCGTCAAAGTGCTGGCGGCGACGCTCGACGGCGCCGATGCGAAGGCGTTGCGCGAAGCGATGGACAAGTTGAAGGACAAGCTCAAGTCCTGTGCGTTGGTGCTGGCTTCCAGCGAGGGCGGCAAGGTCACGCTGCTCGCCGGTGTCAGCGGCGATCTCACCGCCAAAGTCAAAGCCGGCGAGCTCGTCAATTTCGTCGCGCAGCAGGTCGGCGGAAAAGGCGGCGGCAGGCCCGACATGGCTCAAGCCGGTGGCACCGACCCATCAAAGCTGCCACAGGCGCTCGCCGGCGTTATTGACTGGGTGAGCGCGAAGCTTTAGGGGCAGGCGGGAGTAACTGATGATCGCAAAAGCGCCTGCTGCCCGATGTTGCCCCACCCTCACCCCGACCCTCTCCCGCCCAGGCGGGAGAGGGGGTGTACTCACTAGAAGCCGCAGAAGGAATATTCCCTCGCCCCGCTTGCGGGGAGAGGGTTAGGGTGAGGGGCTAGAACGGCAGCACGGCGTCGGGCTTGACGGCAAGCAGCGCGCGTCGGAAATTTTCCTGGATCCGCTCCAGCGCCGCCGGGTTGTCGGCTTCGAAGCGCAGCACCACGACAGGCGTGGTGTTGGACGGACGCGCAAGCCCGAAACCGTCCGCGTATTCGACGCGGACGCCATCGATCGTGATGATTTCTTGAGCGCCCTCGAAGCGCGCCTCGCGCTGCAGGCGTTCGATCAGCGTGAAGTTCTCGCCTTCCTTGAGCTTGATCTGCAGCTCCGGCGTGCTGACCGCGTTGGGGATCGCGTTCAGCGCGGTGCCCGGGTCCGCGCTGCGGCTCAGAATCTCGAGCAGCCGTGCGCCGGCGTAGAGTCCGTCGTCGAAGCCGTACCAGCGTTCCTTGAAGAAGATGTGGCCGCTCATCTCGCCCGCGAGCGGCGCGCCGGTTTCCCTCAACTTGGCCTTGATGAAGGAATGACCGGTTTTCCACAACAGCGGCCTGCCGCCGTGGGCCTCGATCCAGGGCTTCAGATTGCGCGTCGACTTGACGTCGTAGATCACCTGCGCACCGGGATTGCGCGCGAGCACGTCGGCGGCGAACAACATCAGCTGCCGGTCCGGGTAGATGATCTGCCCGTCGCGCGTGACCACGCCGAGACGGTCGCCGTCGCCGTCGAACGCGAGGCCGATTTCGATGTCGCCGCGCTCGAGCGTCGCGATCAGGTCGGCGAGATTTTCCGGCACCGAGGGATCCGGATGGTGATTCGGAAAAGTGCCGTCCACTTCGCAGAATAGTTCCGTCACCGCGCAGCCGAGGCGGCGATACAGCTCGGGCGCGAACGCGCCGGCAATACCGTTGCCGCAGTCGACGGCGATTTTCATCGGCCGCGCGAGTTTCACGTCGCCGGCGATGCGTGCGAGGTAATCGGCGGCGACGTCGGCCGTGCGATAGTCGCCGGCGCCCGACGCAACGTCACCGCGCTCGATGCGCTGTCGCAATCCTTGAATCGCATCGCCTGCGAGCGTGTCGCCGGCGAGCATGATCTTGAGCCCGTTGTAGTCGGGCGGGTTGTGCGAGCCCGTCACCATTACGCCGGACAGGGTGCCGAGGTGGTGGGCCGCGAAGTAGAGCATCGGGGTGGCCACGCGGCCCACGTCGACGACATCGACGCCGGCGGCCTGTATCCCCTCGGCGAGCGCCGCGGCGAGTTCCGGGCCGGACAGCCGGCCGTCGCGGCCGATCGCAATTTCCCGCACGCCGCGGGCGCGGCCCTCCGAACCGATGGCGCGGCCGATCGCGATCACCAGCGGCGGTGTCAGCGTTTTGCCGACGATGCCGCGGATATCGTAGGCCTTGAAAATTTCTTTCGGAAGTCCGGTCATGGCGCGCAGTCCGGTTGGTGGTCCAGTAACCGTATTTTCTCATGTTTGCGCCGGCTGTTGCCCATCTTGATGCACGCGGTGCCGCGCGAAGTAGTCGAGGACGCGCTGCGGCAGCCAGTCGAGATGTCCGGGAAAGGCGCCGGAGACGAATCCGGCGTGGCCGCCTGACGCGGGAAGTTCAAGGCTGACGGCGGACGATACCTCGTGCGGCAGCGGCAGTGCGTGTGCCGGCAGAAACGGATCGTTGCGGGCGTTGATCATCAGCGTTGGCACGACGATGCGGCGCAGCAGCGGTTTGCTGCTCGCGCGCAGCCAGTAATCGCCGGTATCGCGGTAGCCGTGCAGCGGCGCGGTGACGATGTCATCGAATGCGCGCAGCGTGCGCGCCCGCAGCACGCGCTTGCGATCGCACAGATCGGGAAAGCGCTCGAGCTTGGCGAGCGTCTTTCCCTTCATGCTGGCGAGAAAATTGCGGGTGTAGATCAGGTTTGTTCCGGCGTCGAGTGCATTTCCCGCGGCCGTCAGATCGACCGGCGCGGAGACGGCCGCCGCCGCCGCAACCGCATCGGCTGTTGCTGTGCCCCGCTCGCCGAGCCATTTCAACAAGGCGTTGCCGCCCAACGAAACGCCGACCGCGAACAGATCTGCTGCAGCGTGCCGCTGCTTCAGGCGCTTCAAGATCCAGTCGATTTCGGCACTGTCACCCGAGTGGTAGGCCCGGCGCAGGCGGTTGATTTCGCCGCTGCAGCCGCGAAAATGAATCACGACACCGCGCCACCCCGCATTGCGCAGCGCCGCCATCAGCGCGGCCGCATAGTGGCTGCGCGAACCGCCTTCGAGACCGTGAAACAACACCACCAAAGGTTTTGCCGAATCCCGGTCGTCCAGCCAGTCGAGATCGATGAAGTCGCCGTCAGGCGTGTCCCAGCGCTCGCGCTGGTAGCTGACGCGCGGTCTTGGCGCGGCGAGCGCCGGATAGATCGTCTGCAGGTGCCCGCCCGGCAGCCATGCGGGGGCAAGGTATGCGTTCATGTTGCGGAGATGCGGGCCCCCTCACCCCGGCCCTCTCCCCCGCAGACGGGGGAGAGGGAGAGTTATTACGCGTAGCCGTAGAGCGCGTCCGTCACTTTTTCACGTGGGCGGCCGCCCCGTCGCCGGCGATCTTGCCGAATACCGCACCCGAGGTGAGACCGGTGCCGCCGGGGTAGTTATGATAGAAAATGCCGCCCACCAGTTCGCCCGCCGCATACAACCCCGGTATGCGTTTGCCCGCGGTGTCCTCGACTGCGCCGTCGTTGGTGATTTTCAAGCCGCCGAACGAGAATGTCACGCCGCACGTTACACCATAAGCTTCGAATGGCGGCTCATCGAGGGTGTTCGCCCAGTTGGTCTTGTTGATCCTGAGGCCTTCGGTGCGGCGGCCATCCTTGATCGCGGAGTTGTACGGGATGTCGGTGCGAACGGCCTTGTTATACGCTTTGAGTTCGCGCAGGCACGCATCCGCATCGACTCCGTCGAGCTTCTTGACGAGATCCTCGAGTGTGTCGGCGCGCACCTTGGTCACGCGCTTGATGCGGTACTCGTCGCGCAGCGAAGGGATGATCTTGTTGTCGAAGATCTGCCACGCGAACATTCCCGGCTGCGAGTGGATCACCGCGCCGTACTTGGCGTAGGTGTAGTTGCGGAAATCCGCGCCCTCGTCGACGAAACGCTCGCCGCGCGCGTTCACCATGATGCCCCACGGGTAACTGTGTTTCTGGAAGCCGTCACCGACCGCGAGATCGCCGAACGGCGGCGCGTTCAGGTCCCAGCCCACCGCATGGCAACCCGACCAGTGGCCGTAGGCCATCGCACCGATATCGAGCGCCATCTTGATGCCGAGTCCCGTGTTGTAGCGCGTGCCGCGCACCTTGGCGAGATCCCAGTTCGGGCCGAAATAGCGCGCGCGCATTTCTGCGCTCGACTCGAAGCCGCCGCACGCAATCACCACCGCCCGGGCGCGGATATCGACGTTTCTGCCCCCTTGCTTCGCCCTGACGCCGCACACCGCGCCGTCGTCATCCGTCATCAGCGCCACCGCCGGGGTTTCGTAGAAAATCGGGATGCCTTCGCGCGCGCACGCCTTGTGCTCGTTTTCCACCAGGCCCTGGCCGCCGCCCCAGGTTTCCGCGGCGAGTCCGCCCCAGAATTTGTACCGGTTGCCGATCTTGTGCGACTGGCGCCCGAAGCTCGCCTGGAATACCACGCCCTTCTTGCGCAGCCACACGATCGTGTCGTAGCTGCGCGTGATCAGCAGCTCGCACAAATCGGGGTCGGTGCGATATTGGGTGATGCGCCCCATGTCGTCGTAATACTGGTCGCTCGTGTAGGTGCCGAAGTCGTGGAGCTTTTTTTCCTCCTCGGTCAGGTCGGGTATCACCTGCGCGAGTTCCTCGACGTTGTTGAATACGAAGCGCATCAGGCCCCCCGTATAGCGGCTGTTGCCGCCGCAGTCTTCGAGCGGGGCCGCTTCGAGCATGATGACTTTCACGCCGCTTTCGCGTGCCGCGAGTGCCGCGCACGCCGCGGCGTTGCCGGCGCCGATCACGATAACGTCAGGATTGCCAAAATCAGTGGTGCTCATCATGCTCCTCTATAAAAAAACGCACGGCTGATGCCGCGGGCGGCACGGCGCAATACGTCAAGCGTGAACCGGGGAGCGCAGATTATACCGCCGGCTGCGGCTTAATGCAGCGTCTTCGGCGCGCGCTTGGCCTCGGGATCGGGACTCGCGGGCGCGGGGGAAGCGTGGTGCACCACCATGCGCCAGCCGTTTTCGGTGCGCATGTAGATGTTGGTCGCGATCACCGCGTTGCGCGCCTGCGCTTCGCCTGCAACCGAAACCTGTTCGTAGGCGCTATGCACCGCGAGAGTCATGCCGTTCAGGGATTGCTGGTGCCGCAACCGGAAGCGCAGCGTCTGGCCGCCCGCGAAAACCTGACGCCACGATTCGCGCACCTGCGCCATGCCGGAGAGCCGCAGGCCGCCGGGATGCACGCACACGATATCGTCGTCATCGGCCCACACCTCCATCATCGCTTCGAGATCGGCTTTTTCGAACGCTTCGTAGAAGGCGGCCTCGGCCTCCTGCGGGGTGGTGAAAATCGCGCGTTTCATGCGGATATCTTGGGGACGGGTTCGCGGATTCTATCAAAATCGATCCGTTCCCAGACCTGTTGCGGCGTGAGCTGCCGCATGCAGTTGAAGTGGCCGAGCGGGCACTCGCGCCTGAAGCATGGGCTGCACGCCAGATCGAGCTTGACGATCTGCGCGCGGGCGGAGAGCGGTGGGGTGAACGCCGGGCTGCTCGAACCGTAAATCGCGGTCAACGGTTTGCCGAGCGCCGCGGCGATGTGCATCAGCCCGGAATCGTTGCTGACGATGAGCGCCGCGCAGGACAGCAGATCGATCGCCTCGGCCAGCGTGCTCCTGCCGCACAGATTGATGCAATCGCTGCCGGCAACTTGCGCAATTGCATCGCCGATCGCGGCGTCCTGCGCTCCTCCGACGAGCCATACCTCGCAGCCGGCGGCAGCGAGTTTTTGCGCGAGCTCGGCGTAGTACTCGGGCGGCCAGCGCTTGGCGGGGCCGTATTCGGCGCCCGGGCACAGCGCCGCGACCGGCCGCCGCGGGGCTAACCCGAGCCGGCGCAAGGATGCCGCGCGCTGCGCGTGATCGACCTCAAGCTGCGCCGCGGCGAGCGGCCGCTTGACGGCGTCGCCAGGCACTTCGGCGAGCAGCGCGAAGCGCTCCACCATCAACGGCAGCGCTTGCTTATCCAGCCGGCGCGCGTCGTTGAGCAGGCCCCAGCGCGCCTCACCGACGAAACCGGTACGCAACGGGATGCCGGCAACGCACGGGATCAGCGCCGACTTCCAGGAATTTGGCAAAACGATCGCCTGATCGTAGCCCCGCGCAGCGAGGCTGCGGCCAAGCGCGTAGCGGCCTCGCAGCGCGAGTTCGCCGTGGCCGAACGGGCTTTCGATACTCGCGTTGATTTCCGGCATGCGCGCGAACAGCGCGCGCGTCCACGGCGTCGCAAGCACATCGAGCGTGAGGCTCCCGTGGCGCTCATGCAGGCGCTTGAACAGCGGCTGCGCGAGCACCGCGTCACCGACCCAGGACGGCGCGACGATCAGAATGCGGGGCATGCGGAGGGAAGGGTGAAGGAGTGAAGGAGTGAAGGGTTAAGAGAAAAACCTCCCTCTCCCCCGCCACTGGGGGAGAGGGTTGGGGTGAGGGGGATCACGCATTCACCCATTCGCCCTTCACGTCGCGCTAATGCGCGCTTTTCGCAGCGCCGCCCTTGAGCGTGTACCGGGTGCCGCAATACGGGCACAAAGCCGCGCCGGTTTTTTCGATCGGCAGAAACACGCGCGGATGCGCGTTCCACAGCTTCATCGCCGGCGTCGGGCAATGCAGCGGCAGGTCGGCTGCCGTTACCTCGATGTGACGCTGTTTGTTATCACTTTGTTGTTGTGCCATAGATTTCCCGTCAGGCGGCAACCGGTGTCAGCCAGTCGCGGTGCTGGTCGCTCTTGCCGTTTACGCAATCGAAAAACGCCTGCTGCAGCTTCGCGGTGATCGGCCCGATCCTGCCGGCGCCGATGGTGCGCCCGTCGAGTTCACGGATCGGCGTGACTTCCGCCGCGGTACCGGTGAAGAACGCCTCGTCCGCGATGTAGAGATCGTCGCGCGTGATGCGTTTGGCCGTCACCGTGTAGCCCATTTCCTGCGCGAGCGTGATCACCGAGTCGCGCGTGATCCCGATCAGCGCGCTGGTGAGCTCGGGCTCGTAGATCCTGCCGTTCTTCACCATGAACAGGTTTTCGCCCGAGCCTTCGGCGACGAAGCCGTCGACGTCGAGCAACAGTCCTTCATCGTAGCCGTGCTCGGTCGCCTCGAGGTTCGCCAGGATCGAATTGGCGTAGGTGCCGGAATACTTGGCGCGGCACATCGACACGTTGACGTGATGGCGCGCGTACGATGACGTTTTGACGCGGATGCCCTTTTCGAGCGCCTCGGGCCCGAGATAGGCGCCCCATGGCCAGGCCGCGATCGCGACGTGCACGCCGACGCCCTTGGGCGACACGCCCATCTTCTCCGAGCCGTAGAACGCGATCGGGCGTAGATAACATGATTCGAGGTGGTTGGCGCGCACCACTTCCTGGTGCGCTTGCATGATGGTTTCCCGGTCGTAGGGAATCTTCATCAGGTAGATATGCGCCGAGTTGAACAACCGTTCGACGTGCTCCTGCAAGCGGAAAATCGCCGTGCCACGGACGGTGTTATAGGCGCGCATGCCCTCGAATACCGCGAGCCCATAGTGCAGGGAATGCGTCAGGACATGGGTGGTCGCGTTGCGCCACGGCACGAGCTTGCCGTCATACCAGATCTGCCCGTCACGATCGGCCATCGACATCTAATTGCTCCGTTCCTGAAAAAAAAGCAAATTCTAGCGTATTTCGCCAACAGTCGCCTTTTGCCTCCCTGGTTCAACTCCCCTCTCCCTCGATGGGAGAGGGGCGGGGGTGAGGGTGAAAGGCAGGCGCGTTACCGGCGAAGCCGGCTGTTTGTGCTCTTGACCGAGCGAGAATGAAGTATATACTTTGCACATAGACTTCATGAGGTGATGAAAATGAAAACGGCCAAATTGTTTCAGAACGGGCAAAGCCAGGCGGTACGGCTTCCCAAAGAGTTTCGCTTCAAGGGCGATGAGGTATTCATCAAGAAATCCGGCAGCGCGGTGGTTTTGATCCCTCTCGTCAATTCCTGGGATTCCCTGATCGGCAGTCTGGACAAGTTCACCAAGGACTACATGGCCGAGAGGGATCAACCGAAGCAACAAAAGCGCGAGGCGATATTTGAATGAAGGTCATGCTCGATACCAATACCTGCATTGCCCTCATCAAGCGCAAGTCGCCGCAGGTGATAAAACGCTTCAACGTTTACAAGGTCGGTGAAATCGGGATTTCATGGGTAACGCTCGCTGAATTGGAATTTGGCGTCGCGAAGAGCCAGCATCAGGAGAAAAACCAGGCCGCTCTCGACGAATTCGTTTTGCCACTGGAGATCGCGAACTTCAATCGCGAAGCCGCCAGGGTTTACGGGCGGGTACGAGCGGTGTTGGAAAAAAAGGGGACGCCCATTGGCGCATTGGACGTGATGATCGGGGCTCACGCCCTGAGCCTTGGCGTTACCCTCGCAACCAACAACACGCGAGAGTTCTCCCGCATCAAGGGATTGAATGTCGTTGACTGGCTGGATAGCAGCGGTTAGATTGGTCCGTCATCCGTAGCTCCCGTAATACTCGAACGGGTGTCCATGCTGCCGCAGGCAGGCGTGAACCTCCGTGAGTCATGCGCTGTCCTGAAATGGCGCGGAACGTTTTTCCGGGGAGAGACCGGGCACTTGCGCGGGAGCTCGTCGAAGAGTTGCGGCGATTCGCCCGCGGCGAAAGCTACGACGAACAAGCCATGCCCGAACTCGACTCTGACGCCCTCGACTTCCGAGCGGCTTCAGAGTTGTTCGCGCCGGTGCACAAGCTCAAGCGCAGGTTGACTCAGTGTGAGCAGCGTGAGATGCGGGAGTGGGGGCGCGACTGACCCGTGGCATGGAAGTGTCAGAAGCCACGCGATTGGCGTTACCTATGCTGCCTTAGCAATCTTGGCATAGGTCTTCATCTTAGGGGCAGGGACCACTGACTTAAATGTTTCGCGCACCGCCCGTGGTTGCTTGGCCGCAACCAGCAGCAAAGAACGAGCTGGCCCTTGCGGCTCTCGTCGCTTCTGCTCCCAGTTTCGAAGTGTTGCCACACTTACCCCCATGAAAAGGGCAAATTGATCCTGAGAAAGGCCGAGCTCTTTCCGGATCGCCGATACATCAGCCGCGCGTGGCCGTTCTACGGTGAAGGTCTTGAGTCTTGCCTCACCTCGCTTCCATGCCTTGATTTCCTTGAGACCTTGAATGATCTCTTTGCCGATATCTCGCTTAGTCATTGATCAATTCCTCCAACAGTTTCACAACTCGCTTGAGATCCGCTGCGCTCAGGTTCTCCTTTTCCCCTTTCCGCAAATCCCATCGCCCGCGTCTGGATGCTCAATAAGATGGTTCTGCAGCAGCCGATACTCGTCGTCTCTCAGGAAATTACCGAGCAACTTCGAGAAAATGCTTGTTTCCACAAAAACCATGCCGCATGGTAAGTCAACGGCGTAGGTATGTCAATGGCGTAGTTGATGCCCGGAATGCTTCGGCTGTCTATGCTGACTCCAGCGGCCGGGTCAGCTTACAGGTTTTCCCAGCACGCTCGCCCAGAGTTTCTTCACCGCCGCGATTTCGGGCTCAAGCAGGGCGGCTTCGACGCGCGCGTATTTGTCGCCCTGCAGCCGCCGCGCGTGCTGCAGTTGGCGCAGGCGCCGATAGGCTGCGTGCGCCGCCAGGGCCGCGTTTTCTTCGATCAGGCCGAGCCGCGCCGCGAGCTTGAGCAGCGCCAGGTTGCCGATGTTGCCGGTCAGCTCGGCGTGGCGATGCGAGTGGCCCAGCACCAGGTACTGGACGATGAATTCGACGTCGATCAGCCCGCCGCGGTCGTGCTTGATGTCGAAACGGCCGCTGGTGTTCGGATGAGCGTCGAATATCTTGTCGCGCATGGCGACCACTTCCGAGCGCAGTTGTCCGAGATCGCGGCTCTGGCGCAGCACGTCGACGCGGATCGCTTCGAACCGGCGGCCGATGTCGCGGTCGCCTGCGACCGCGCGCGCACGTGTGAGCGCCTGATGCTCCCACACCCAGGCGTGCTTGTGCTGGTAGTCGGCAAACGCCTCGACCGTGCTGACCAGGAGGCCGCCCGCGCCGTCCGGCCGCAGCCGCAGGTCGGTTTCGTACAGCACGCCCGACGGAGTCAGACTGCCCAGCCAGCTGTTCAGGCGCTGGGCGAGCCGCGCATAATTCGCGGGCGCTTCCGGCGCCGCGTCCTGGTAGAGGAAAATCAGATCGAGGTCGGACGCGTAGCCGAGTTCTTTCCCGCCCAGCTTGCCGTAGGCGACGACCGCAAAGCGCGGCTCCTCGCAATGCCGGCTGCGCAGGCCCTGCCAGGTCAGGCGCAGGACCTCGTCCAGCATCAGGTCGGCGAGGTCGCTCAGGTGGTCGGAGAGTTTTTCAAGCGGCAATTTACCCGCGAGATCCTGCGCGAGCAGGCGCATGGTTTGAGCGTGCTTGAAATGGCCCAATTCGTCCATTTGACGTTCGTCGTCGCCGGCCGTTTCATCGAGCCGGCGGCGTACCAGCGACTTGAGCTGCGGCCAGTCGGGCGCGGCGAAAAGCGTTGTCGTGTCGAGCAGTTCGTCGAGCAGGATCGGATGGCGCGCCAGGTAATCGGCCGCCCACGGGCTCGCGTTGGCCAGCTGCGCGCCGCGCTCAATTGCGCCGGGATATTGCAGCAACAGCGCGAGATACGCCTCGCGCCGGCTGATGCTCTCGAGCAGCAGCAGCATGCGCTCGAGCGTTGCATCCGGATTGCTCTGGCGCGCCGCGATCTCGATCACCAGCGGCACCAGCTGTTCCATGCGCGCGTGGCTTGCCTGCGGCATCAGGCGCACGCGGTTGCTGTCGCGCAGCGCCGCGATGCGCGCGAGCGTCTGCTGCGGCGCGCGGTAGCCGAGTTCACGCAGGGCGTCGAGGTTTTTCCCGGCATCACCGGCGCGCCAAAGTCCCGCCAGCGGATGGGCGTCATCCTTCGATGCGGCGAAGATGCCGTCGAAGTGACGCGTGACGTTGCCGCGATGCTGCTCGAGTTGCGCGCGCAACGCCGCATAATCGGCGCAACCCATCGCCGCCGCGATCAGCGCCTGGTCCCCGGCGTTCTCCGGCAGCGCATGCGTTTGCTTGTCATCGAGGTATTGCAGCCGGTGCTCCAGATTGCGCAGGAACCTGTACGCATCCGTCAGTTCCTGCACTGCGGCATGCGGCAGCAGATTGCGTTCCGCCAGCAGCGGCAGCACGGCAAGCGTTCGCGGCTCGCGCAACGCCGCGTCGCGCCCGCCGCGGATCAGCTGGAACAGCTGCACGATGAATTCGATTTCGCGGATGCCGCCGGGGCCGAGCTTGATGTTGTCGTGGATTTCGCGGCGCTCGACCTCGCGCCGCACTTCGCGGTGCAGCTCGCGCAGCGACTCGAACGCGCTGTAATCGAGATGGCGGCGGAACACGAACGGCCGCACCAGCTCAGTGAGTTCCTGCGTGCGGTCCCCGTACACCACGCGCGCCTTGCTCCACGCGTAACGTTCCCACTCGCGGCCCTGCGTCACGAAATAGTTCTCGAGCATGCCGAAGCTGCACGCGAGCGGTCCGTCGGCCCCGAGCGGACGCAGCCGCATGTCGACCCGGAACACGTAGCCGTCCGCGGTTATTTCGTTGAGCAGCGCGATCAACCGGCGCGCGAAGCGGATGAAAAACTCATGATTGCTGAGCGCACGGGCCGCGCGCGTTTCCCCGTCTTCGGGATAAACGAACACGAGATCGATGTCGGACGACACATTGAGCTCGGCTCCGCCGAGCTTTCCCATGCCGACCACATGCAACTTTTGGGCCCGGCCGCTGTCCTTTCCAATTGGCTTCCCATATTCCACCGCCAGCCAGCGCTCGAGATGCGCGACCGCGGTTGAGATCGCGATGTCGGCAAGCGCACTGACCGTCGCGACGACTTCTTCCAGCGTCGCCAGGCCGCAGAGATCGCGCGTGATCACCCGCAGCATCACGCGCTTGCGCAAGTCCCGCAGCGCGCGCTTGAGCGAAGTTTCGTCCGTGATTTCCGTGGCAGCGAGCCGGGCGCGCATCTCATCGGCGCCCAACGGTGCGCGCACGCTGGCTGCCGGCAGCAGGCCGGGCTCGGCCTCGAGCAGCCAGCGCGCGAACCGCGACAGCCCGGCCGCGTGCCGGATCAGCGTGTCTTCGTCCGCCGCGGTTCGAGCGTTAGGTAGGGGCATACCCTTCAGGTTACAATTGACTGAAATAACTGACATTTTATTGATTTAGCGAGCATCGTGCCGGCATTTTCTATTTTCAGATGGCTGCACCTCAGTTCGCTCTGGGTCTACCGCGCGGTAACCTGGACGGTAATCCTCTGCGCTTTCGTCTCCGCGTTGGTAGTGGGCGGGGTGCGTTTTTGGTTGCTGCCGAACATCGAGAGCTATCGCGAAGCCATTGCGCGCGAAATCAGTTCGGCCGCCAAGCAGCGCATCGCGATCGGCTGGATCGAGGGCCGCTGGAGCGGATTCAATCTCCAGTTGACGCTCGGCGATGTGGCGGTGTTCGACCGGGCCGGGCAGCCGGCGCTCAAGCTCGAGCGCGTCGACAGCACCCTGTCATGGTGGTCGCTGGTTCTTTGGGAGCCGCGCTTTGACTTGATCGAGATCGAGCAACCGGATCTCAACATCAAGCGCGACAAGGATGGCGTGGTTTGGGTTGCCGGCATCGAGTTAACCGGCAGCACCGACAGCGGCGGGCTGTCGGACTGGTTGTTGCGCCAGGAAGAAATTGTGATTCGCGACGCGGCAATCGTGTGGCGGGACGAACTGCGAGAGGCACCCGAACTCGCGCTGCGTCGCGTCAGCCTGCGCCTCGAAAATGACGGCCGGCGTCACAGTTTCGGCTTGCGCGCCTCGCCACCCGAAAACATTGCCTCGCCACTCGATCTGCGCGGCGATTTCACGGGCAGAACGATCACCGATCTCGCCCATTGGAACGGCCAGTTGTTCGCACAGCTTGACTATACCGACATCGCGGCGTGGCGCACGTGGGTGCCATTCCCGGTGTCGTTTCCGAATGGCGCGGGCGCGGTGCGCGCGTGGGCGGGCCTGAGGAACGGCCAGCTCTCGAACATCACCGCGGACGTGCGGTTGTCGAACGCCAGGACGCGGCTGGGCAAGGATCTGCCTGAGCTTGAACTCGAAGCGCTGCAGGGGCGCGTCGGCTGGAAGCAATTCAGCGATGGGTTCGAGATATCAACCTCCCGGCTGGGCGTGACGACACGCGCCTATACGCTGCAGCCGATGGATTTGCTGCTGCGTTACAGTGACGGCAGCGAAGGCAGGCCGCCGAGCGGCGAATTACGGGCCAACGTGCTCGCGCTCGAGCCGCTCATGGCGCTGGCAGACCATTTTCCGTTCGAACGCGAATTGCGCGAGGAGATCGACCGTTACGCGCCGCGCGGCGACGTCCACGACGCATTGGTCAAATGGACTGGCAGCTGGCCGCGGCCTGCGCAGTACAGCGTGAAAGGCAGGTTCGCCGACCTCGGTCTTAAGGCGGTAGGCCGCATACCGGGTTTCGCCGGCGTCAGCGGCGACATTGACGGCACCGAGCGCGGCGGCACGCTTCACCTGAGCACCCAGAAGGCCGCGGTGGATCTGCCGCGGGTGTTCCGCGACAAGCTTGCGTTCGATGCGCTGACCGCGCAGCTGGCCTGGCAGCGTAACGGCGAGCAATACAATCTCAAGCTCAACAGCATTTCATTTTCAAACCCCGATTTCGCCGGCAGCGTGTTCGGCACTTATCACACGGCGCCTGACGGTCCCGGCGTGATCGACCTGACGGGTAACGTGACGCGCGCCGAAGCGCGCAGCGTTGCGCGTTACGTTCCATTGCAGGTGGGAGAGCGCGCCCGGCAATGGCTTCATACCTCGCTTCTTGCCGGGGCGTCGAATGATGTCAAAGTCCGGCTCAAGGGTAATCTCGCCAATTTCCCGTTCGCGGAAGGCAGGGGCGGCGTGTTTCAGGTCACCGCTCAGGTGACCGGCGGCGTGGTCGATTACGCCGACGGCTGGCCGAAAATCGAAAACATCGAGGGCAGCCTGACGTTTCGCGGCAAGAGCATGGACATATCCGTGCGCGATGCCTCGATACTGGGGGCGAAGCTCGCGCGGGTGCGCGCCGAGTTGCCCGACCTCGCCGCGACGAACCGCGTGCTGACCGTAAACGGCGAGGCCGAAGGCCCGACCAGCGAATTCCTGAAATTCATCGAGCACAGCCCGCTGTTCGCGATGATCGACCGCTTTACCGAAAGCGTTCGCGCCGATGGCCGCGGCAGGCTCGCTCTCAAGCTCACGATTCCATTTACCAATACCAAAGACACCCGGGTGACTGGCGCATACCAGTTCGTCAATAACCGCATTCAAAGCGAAGGCGATCTGTTCCCGCTCGAGCAGGTCAACGGCAGGCTCGAATTCACTGAAACGGACGTATATGTGCCGGGCGCGGCCATGACCGTGCTCGGCGGGCCGGCGACGCTCGCCAGCGCGACCCAGCGCGACGGCACGGTGCGCTTCGCCATGTCCGGCCGCATGAACGTCGAGAGTTTTCTGCGCTCGAGCACTGCGCCGTGGGCCGGTGCGCTGCGCGGTGCATCGGACTGGACAGCGGTCATGACCTTGCGCAACCGGGTTGCCGACATCGTTTTCGACTCCACGCTCGAGGGCATTGCGTCGACGCTGCCGGCGCCGCTCGCCAAGGCTGCAGCCGACAGCATGCCGCTGAAACTCGAGCGGCGGGTGACGGGCGCCCGGCAGGACCGGATCGCCATCTCGCTGGATAATGTGTTCGCAGCACAACTGCAGCGCCGGCGCGAGGGCGGGAACGACGTGATCGAACGCGGTACTGTCAGCCTTGGCGGTACCGCGGCGGTGCCCGAGAGGAAGGGCGTATGGGTGACCGGCGGCCTGAAAAGTCTCGACCTCGATCAGTGGTCAGCGTTGCTCAAGTCGATTCCCGCCACCGGCAACCGTATTGAGCTTGCGGGGCTTGACGTCAAGTTCGGCACGCTTGACGCGTTCGGCCGCCGCTTCAACGATCTGGCAATCACCGCCAGCGCGCAGGGCGGGGTTTGGCAATCGGTATTGGCGGGGCGTGAGCTGACCGGTGAAGTGGCCTGGCGGCCGGAAGGCAGGGGCAAGGTCACCGCGCGCATGAAAAATCTGGTGATTCCGGCGGCCACTCCGGACCGCAGCGCGCCGGTTGCGGACAAGGAGCAGCCCAACGAACTGCCCGCGCTCGACATCGTCGCCGAGAAGTTTCAGGTCCGCCAGGCGAGCCTCGGCCGCCTCGAAGTCACCGCGCTGCCCGAGGGCCGCGACTGGAAACTCGAGCGGCTGCGCGTCACCAATCCCGATGCCACGTTGAATATCGAAGGGCTGTGGCAGGGCTGGCTCACACAGCCGCGCACCCAGGTCAATGTCAAGCTCGAAACCAGCGATATCGGCAGGTTGCTGGTCCGTCTTGGCTACCCCGAGGGCATCAAGCGCGGCACCGCCAGGCTCGAGGGACCGTTGACGTGGGCCGGCATTCCGAGCGAGATCGATTACCCGTCGCTATCCGGCAACTTTGTCGTTGAGGCGCACAAAGGCCAGTTTGCGAAGCTCGATCCGGGCATCGGCAAGCTGCTGGGCGTGCTCAGCCTGCAGTCGCTGCCGCGGCGTCTGACGCTCGACTTCCGCGATATTTTCAGCGACGGGCTCGCGTTCGACGAAATCGTCGGCACGGTAAAGGTCACTCGCGGCGTGGCGACTACCGAGAACTTCCGCATCCAGGGACCCGCGGTGCGCGTCCAGATGAGCGGCGACGTCGATCTCAGCGCCGAGACCCAGAAGCTTCGCGTCAAGGTGTTTCCGAGCTTCTCCGACAGCCTTTCGGTCGCCGGTGCGCTGCTGGGGGGGCCGGTTGCCGGCATCGCAAGTTTCCTGGTGCAGAAAATGCTCAAGGATCCGTTCGATCAGATGGTGGCTTATGAATACGGCGTCACGGGAACCTGGGCCGACCCGCAGGTGTCGAAAATCGAGTCGGGGCCGGCGCCCGCGGCGGAGCAGCCGAGGTGAGGCGCGTGTTAGCATTGGCGCTGGCTTGCGCGTTCGCAGCCTCCGCGCAGGCAGCCGACATTTTCACGGTGACGCCCGAGCTGTGGGACCGGCCGCGCACCGCGCGCGCCGTGCGCGAGCAGCTGGCAGTGAAGCAGGCGCTCGCCCTGCATCTCGCGCAACCGGGCTCGCGGCTGGTGATCCATCACGGCTACGGCCAGGATCCGCTGGTGCAGGCGGAGGAACTGCGGGCATGGCTGATGGCGCTGGCGATCGACGGTGCGCGCATCAGCCTCGTCAATGATGTAAAAGCGCACCAGTCACTCAATATCGAAGTCGTGAAATGAGCCTGAAACCCGTATCCTCATCTGGCCGCGCGCTGCCACATCCTGACCGGGAAAGCCAGGCGGCGACGGCGCGCATCGCCGGCGTGCAGATGGCGTCGGGTCCGAATGTCGCAGCCAACCTGAACGAGGCGGGCCGGCTGATCGGCATGGCGGCCGAGCGGGGTGCCAGGCTCGTCGCGCTTCCCGAATATTTCGCGATCATGGGCATTCAGGACCAGGACAAGGTCAAGGTGCGCGAGGAAGAGGGCCACGGCCCGATTCAGCAGTTCCTGGCCGGGACCGCCCGGGAGCACGGGATCTGGCTCGTCGGCGGGTCGGTGCCGCTCGCATCGGCAAACCCGGACAAAGTGCGCAACAGCTGCCTCGTGTATGACGACAAGGGCAAGCGGGTCGCGCGCTACGACAAGATCCACTTGTTCGGTTTCGAGATGGGCAAAGAGCACTATTCGGAAGAGCGCACGATCGAACCCGGCTGCGAGGTGAAGGTGATCGATTCGCCGTTCGGGCGCATCGGGCTGTCGATTTGCTACGACCTGCGCTTTCCCGAACTGTATCGCGCGATGCAGGATGTCGACATCATACTGATTCCGTCGGCGTTCACCGAAACCACCGGCAAGGCGCACTGGGAAGCGCTGATTCGCGCGCGCGCGATCGAGAACCTCGCCTACGTGCTCGCGCCGGCGCAGGGCGGCTACCACGTGAACGGGCGCGAGACGCACGGCGACAGCATGATCGTTGATCCCTGGGGCGTCGTGCTCGACCGTCTGCCGCGCGGCTCCGGAGTCGTAGTGGCGGGGATCAATCCCGATTACATGAAGCGGCTGCGCCAGAGCCTGCCGGCATTGACGCACCGGACCATTCACCGGTGTTAATCGTGTCACAAAATTCATATAAAGGGCCCGCAGCCATTCGGGCAAAACGCTGATGCGCACTGATCCGGAATTCGCAACTCGCAACTCGCAACTCGCGACTTCGCTCGCAACGGCGAACGAGATCCTGCTTGCGCCCTACGCGCTCGACGACAGTGCATTGCAGCGGGTGTTCGGCCAGATCCTGACGCACCAGGTCGATTACGCCGACCTGTATTTCCAGTACAGCCGCAGCGAAGGCTGGAGCCTCGAGGAAGGCATCGTCAAGTCCGGCAGCTTCAACATCGACCAAGGCGTCGGGGTACGCGCGATCGCCGGCGAAAAGACTGCGTTTGCCTATTCCGACGACATCAGCCTTACGGCGTTGACCATGGCGGCGCAGGCCACCCGCGCCATCGCACGCCAGGGTGCGGCCGGCGCGACGCAGGTTGCGACTCGCGGCGGCGGCCGCGATCTCTATATGCCGCGGGACCCGCTGGCGAGCCTCGATGATGCCGCCAAGGTCGCGTTGCTCGAGAAAATCGAGCGCCGCGCGCGCAGCCTCGATGCGCGCGTAACGCAAGTGATCGCGCATCTCGGCGGCGAATACGAAGTGGTGCTGGTGACTCGCAGTGACGGCGTGACAGCGGCCGACGTGCGGCCGCTGGTGCGGATGTCCCTGCAGGTGATCGTCGAACAGAACGGGCGGCGAGAACAGGGTAGTTCAGGCGGCGGGGGACGTTTCGATTATGCGTATTTCACCGACGCCATCCTGGAGGATTACGCGCAGAAAGCGGTGTCGCAGGCGCTCACCAACCTCGACGCGCGTCCGGCGCCGGCCGGCGCCATGACGGTCGTGCTGGGTCCGGGCTGGCCGGGGATCCTGCTCCACGAAGCGATCGGACACGGCCTCGAAGGCGACTTCAACCGCAAAGGCAGCTCGGCTTTCAGCGGCCGCGTCGGCGAGCGCGTCGCGGCGCCCGGGGTGACGGTGGTCGACGACGGCACGATTCATGAACGGCGCGGCTCGCTCAACATCGACGATGAAGGCAACCCGACGCAGAGGAACGTCCTGATCGAGAACGGCGTGTTGAAGAGCTACATGCAGGACAGCCTGAACGCCAGGCTGATGGGCGTGCCGGTGACCGGCAACGGCAGGCGCGAATCGTACGCGCACGTACCGATGCCGCGCATGACCAACACCTATATGCTGAACGGCGATAAAGATCCGCAGGAGATCATCGCCTCGGTCAGGCAGGGATTGTATGCGGTCAATTTTGGCGGCGGCCAGGTCGACATCACGAGCGGCAAGTTCGTGTTCTCGGCGTCCGAGGCCTACATGATTGAAGACGGCAAGGTCACGTATCCGGTCAGGGGCGCGACGTTGATCGGCAACGGGCCCGATGTGCTAACGCGCGTGGCCATGATCGGCAACGATCTTGCGCTCGACACCGGAGTCGGCACCTGCGGCAAGGAAGGCCAGAGCGTGCCGGTCGGCGTCGGCCAGCCCACCCTCAGGATCGACGCGCTCACCGTCGGCGGCACTGCGTAAAATGAACCAGTGAATGAGTGAAGGGTGAATGCGTGATCCCCCTCACCCCAACCCGGCCCCCTCGCTCGCTGCGCTGGCTCTCCCCCGGGGAGAGGGAGTTTCTCCTTTTACCAATTACCAATTACCAATCACCAATCACCAGTTTTTAATGCGTAAACTGGCCGACATCGAACGCGAACGCGCGCTCAGGGACGACGACCGTGACGGCCAGCCCGCGCTTTCGCCCGGCGCCAAGAACTACATCACACCGGCCGGCTACGCGCGCCTCAAGCACGAATTGCAGCAGCTGCTCGACCAGGAACGCCCCGAGCTCGTCAAGGTGATCGCGTGGGCGGCATCGAACGGCGACCGTTCGGAAAATGCCGATTACATCTACGGCAAGCGCCGGCTGCGCGAAATCGACCGTCGCATCCGCTTTCTGACCCAGCGCCTTGAAATCGCCGAAGTAATCGATCCGTCGAGAACAGGCGTCGAGCAGGTGTTCTTCGGCGCCACCGTCACTTACCGCGACAGCAAAGGCGTCGAACGCACCATCAGCATCGTCGGCCAGGATGAGGTCGACCCCGCGCGCGGCCGCGTCAGCTGGATTTCCCCGGTAGCGCGCGCACTCAACAAAGCGCGCGTAGGATCTGTGGTAAGCCTTAAGACGCCGGCAGGAACCGAAGAACTCGAAGTGACGGAGATTCACTACGTGCAGTTGGGATAGCGCGTTTCTGGCGATGCTGAATGTTGGGTTATAATGTCATGATTTTTCAGGATTTGAGTGATATTCATGCAACGAACCGACGACGTACGGATCAGGGAGATCAAGGAGCTGGTGCCGCCGTCGCACGTGCTGCGCGAATTCCCGGTTTCAGAGAAAGCCGCGCTGCTGATCTACGAAACGCGCCAGGCCGTGCACCGCATCTTGCACGGTGCCGACGATCGCCTGCTCGTGATCATGGGGCCGTGCTCGATTCACGACGTGAAGGCGGCGAAGGAATTCGCGGGCAGGCTCAAGGAAGCGAAAGACAAGCTCACTGACGAATTGCTGATCGTGATGCGCGTCTACTTCGAGAAGCCGCGCACTACCATCGGCTGGAAAGGGCTGATCAACGATCCCAAACTCGACGGCAGCTTCAGCATCAACGAGGGCATACGCATCGCGCGCGAGCTGCTGCTCGACATCAACGAGTTGGGCGTGCCGGCCGGCTGCGAATTTCTCGACATGATTACGCCGCAATACATTGCGGATTTCGTGTCGTGGGGCGCGATCGGCGCGCGTACCACCGAGAGCCAGATTCACCGCGAGCTGGCGTCGGGCCTGTCGTGCCCGGTCGGCTTCAAGAACGGCACTGACGGCAACATCAAGATCGCGGTCGATGCGATCCGCGCTGCGCAGGCGCCGCATCATTTCCTGTCGGTGACCAAGGCCGGACACTCGGCGATCGTTTCGACCGCCGGCAACGAGGACTGCCATATCATCCTGCGCGGCGGAAAAACACCCAACTATGACGCGGCAAGCGTCGATGCGGCGGCGAAGGGGCTGGCAGAAGCCGGGCTTGCACAGCGGCTGATGATCGATTTGAGCCACTCCAACGCAGCCAAGCAGCCGCAGAAGCAGGTGGATGTGGGGCACGACGTTGCGCGCCAGCTTGCGGGCGGCGAAGACCGCATCTTCGGTGTCATGGTCGAAAGTCATCTCAAGGCCGGCCGCCAGGACCTGCTGCCGGGCAAGCCGCTGGTTTATGGACTAAGCATCACCGACGGCTGCATCGGCTGGGAAGACAGCCGCAAGCTGCTCGACACGCTCGCCGAGGCGGTGCGCAAACGCCGCATCAAGTTGCTCGAAACCGAGCAATAGCGCGGCGCGCGGGAATTTCAGCGCGCTGACACGAACCGTATTATTGAGAATCGTGAAAGTGGATGACAACCTTTCCCCTCACCCTAGCCCTCTCCCCGTAAGCGGGGCGAGGGAACACTCCCTCTCCCGCCTGGGCGGGAGAGGGTTGGGGTGAGGGTGGGGCATCCGCCAATGCAGGTTGGTGTCAGGCGCTTTTGCGATCATCAATAGTGTGACCGTTGCTTACCGATTCGTGGTGTTCGGCGTGCTGGCGTTCGCGCTGTCGGCGCGGGGTGCTGAAATCACCGCCACTGACGACCGTGGCAGAACGGTGACGTTACCGGCGCCCGCGCAGCGTATCGTCGCGATGGCGCCGTCCATCACCGAGCTTGCCTATGCCGCAGGCGCCGGGGACAGGCTGGTCGGAGTGGCGCGTTATAGCGATTACCCGGCGGCCGCGAAGGGCGTTCCCCAGGTTGGCGACGCGTCGCGCATCGATCTCGAGCGCGTGCTGAGCCTGAAGCCGGATCTCGTCATCGGCTGGAAAAGCGGCAATCAGGTCGCCGACATAGAGCGCCTTGAAAAGCTCGGATTCAAGGTCTATGTGGTCGAGCCTGCGACGCTTGCCGCCATCCCGCAGTTGCTGCGCGCAGTCGGATCGCTGGCGGGGACCGGCGCCATCGCACAGATCGCGGCGAATGAATTCGAGCGCAGCATCGCCGCGTTACGCGAGCGCTACGGCGCGCGCCCCAAAGTGCGCGTGTTCTACGAGATCTGGCACACGCCGCTGATGACGGTCAGCGGCCGCCATATGATCAACGACGTGATCAGGCTGTGCGGCGGGATCAACGTATTCGCGGGGATCCCGACGCTGACACCGGTGGTGTCGCTCGAAGGCGTGATCGCGCTCCAGCCGGAGGTGGTGCTCGGCGGCAGTTCCGCGACGGCCCCGGGTGAATTTGCCGCGCAGTGGCGCAGCTACCAGGGGTTCGTCAAGCTGCGCAACGTCAAGGCGATGTTTGTCGATCCCGACCACATCCAGCGCCAGACGCCGCGCATCATCGAAGGCGCGCAGACCGTGTGCGAGCACCTGGAGAAAATTCGGGCGAACCGCAGATGAACGCCGATAAATGAACCCGTGAAGGAGTGAAGGGTGAATGCGTGATCCCCCTCACCCCAACCCTCTCCCCCAGTGAATGGGGGAGAGGGGGATTTCCTCTTCACCAATCACCAATCACCAATCACCAGTCACCAATCACCAGTCACCAATCACCAATCACCAGTCACCGGTTCTTGCCCTGCTGCCAGTAGATATCATCGCCGCCGGCGTGGCGGTTGAGGGTACGCGCCAGCACGAACAACAGGTCGGACAGGCGGTTCAGGTATTGCAGCATCGGGGGTGGCTGCGGCTCGGTCTTGGATAGCGCGACCAGCGTGCGCTCGGCACGCCGGCACACGGTGCGCGCGACGTGGGCGAGGCCCGCCGCACGCGAGCCGCCGGGCAGGATGAATTCCTTGAGCGCGGGCAATTTGGCGTTGAACGCGTCGAGCGCGTCTTCGAGCCGCTTGCTGTGCGCCTCGCTCATGATGGCGTGGCCGGGGACGCTCAATTCGCCGCCGAGATCGAACAGATCGTGTTGTACGCCGTCGAGACAGGTGCGCACTTCGACGGGAAGGTCCTCGGCAAGCAGCACGCCGATCGCGCTGTTCAATTCGTCGACCGTGCCGATCGCCTCGATGCGCGGCGCGTCCTTTGCCACGCGCGAGCCGTCGGCGAGCCCGGTGGTGCCGGCGTCTCCGGTGCGGGTGTAGATTTTGGTGAGGCGCTTGGCCATCGTGATGTACTCCAGTCAGCGGCAGATTACAGGGATTGCGTCAAGCACTCAACCGGCCGCGAGATGCTCGTGAGTCGATATGCAATTTCTATTCAGGAATTCGAAGAAATGATTTACCGCAAACGAAACCCATGATTTAATCGCAATTGCGCAAAGGTTTGCGGACCGGGGAGGTTACGGGTGGCCAGCAACAAGCCGTACGCCGGATTGATCATTTCCGGATTGATTTCGGGCGCTCTTTATCTGGCGCTGTTTTTGTTCCATCACGAAATCATGGCGGCATTCACGCGCACTGACGGCTGGTACCCGGTGCTGCCGGTGATCACGGCGTTCGCGTTTTCCTTTACGCACGGCGCGTTCACCGGTTACTTTTGGGAAGTGCTGGGCATTACCGCCAGACGCAGGGGTTAGTCCATGCTGGAACCGGTTGCCGTCAACTTCATCGATCTCACCACTGCCAACGTATTGTCGCTTTTCGTGATCGGATTCATCGGCGGGCTGGTGAGCGGCTTCATCGGCTCAGGGGGCGCATTCGTGCTGACGCCGGCGATGATGAGCATGGGCGTTGCCGGCGTGGTTGCCGTGGCGAGCAATATGTGCCATAAGTTTCCGAAAGCACTGGTGGGCGCTTACAAGCGCTACCGCTACGGTCACGTCGATATCAAGCTCGGCCTGGTGATGGCGGCTACCGCTTCTCTCGGAGTATGGATGGGCGCGGACCTTCAGCAGCACATCAAATTCAACTACGGGGAGGCTGGCTCCAATCTTTACGTGAGCCTTTCCTTCGTCATTGTGCTGTCGATCGTGGGTTCCTACGTTCTGCGCGATGCGATCAGGATCTATCGCACTGGCGGTGTGCACGCCGATGACCGGACCTCGCGCCTTGCCAGGTGGGTGCAGTCGGTCGAGATACCGGGCACCATGATCCATTTCAAGACTGCCAACGTGCGCGTATCGGTGCTGTTCACGATCCCGCTCGGACTTGCGACCGGCATGCTGGCCGCCACCATCGCCGTCGGCGGCTTTATTGGCGTGCCGGGCATGATGTACGTGCTCGGTGCGCCGGGGATCGTGGCGAGCGCGACCGAGCTCGTGATCGCGTTCGTGATGGGCTTCGGCGGCAGCATCAAGTACGCGCTGCATGGCCAGATCGACATCCGGCTCACGCTGATCCTGCTCGCCGGCTCGTTGTTTGGCATCCAGCTCGGCGCGATCGGCACCACCTTCGTCAAGCCCTACGTGATCAAGGTCGTAATGGCGGCGATCATGCTGATCGTCGCCGTGAGCCGCGCGCTGGTGGTTCCAGTTTATCTTACCGAGCTTGGAAAATTGGGCCTCGCACCGGATACGCTGGCGGTGCTCAAACATGCGAGCTTTGCTTTCCTCGTGCTGGCGTTGTGCACCGGCGGCATTATCATCGGCGGCGCGATGGTGCACGGCCATCGCCGCATTAAGCCCACGCTCAAGGACCAGCCGCAAGCGGCCGCTGAGTAAGGTGGCGCAGGCCTACGCTGTGGTGCGCGGCTCGCCGTTGGGCAGTGCAATATGGCACTCCCGGAAGATACGCGCCGTGCACTTGCGGCAGATGTCGGAGTCGAGCCTGCGATAGATCGCGCTCACGGCGCGCGTTTTCACGGGAAAAATGTTTTCCTCGCCGATTTCCGCGGCGTATCCGGCGCGCTGCAGGATCCGCAGCGCCTCGTCTTTCATGCGATAGAAATACAGGCCTCCGCCGAGACGCCGCCGCCGGCGGGCTTCGTCGAGCAGCATGCCGGCGCCGGCCATGTCGACGAAATTGATTCCGCTCGCGACGATCAGCACGTGCTTCTGCTGCGGATTGTCTGCGTCGACTTCCCGCAAGCGGCGCTGCACGTAATCGACGGCGCCAAAGTACAGCGAGCCATTGATGCGCACCATTTTCAGTTGCGGGCAGTCGGGCAACCCGCTGTCGGCGGTGAAGTGGTAGCTGCCTTCTTCGGGGTCCGGTTTCACGTCGAGCACCAGCGGCCGCGAGGTGCGCGAAAGATAAATCAGCAGCGACAGGATGACGCCGGCATAGATCGCGAATTCGAGTTCGGCGAACAGCGCGGCGAAGAATGTCGTCAGGAGCACCGCCGTCTCGCGGCGGCTGGTGCGCAGAACGTTGCTGATGTGGTGCAAATCGATGAGTCCCCAGGCGACGATGAACAGAACCGCCGCCATTACCGCGTGCGGCAGGTAGGCGGCAAACGGCGCAACCAGCGCGATTATCGGCACCAGCAGCACGGCCGCCGCCACTGCCGACAGCGGTGTTTTCGCGCCCGCCTCGTAGTTGACGCCGCTGCGGTTGAACGAGCCGCTGCTTGCATACGACGAGAAAAAACTGCCGACGAGATTGGACAGGCCCTGTCCGATGAACTCCTGGTTGCCGTCGATACGCTGACCGCTTTTCACCGCGATGGCGCGCGCGATCGACACCGCTTCGGTGAGCCCGAGTATGGTCACGGCGAGCGCGATGGGCAGCGT
>JACPTJ010000406.1 GCA_016192835.1 Betaproteobacteria bacterium | reverse complement strand
GCACGAACTGTGAAAAAGGTATTTGATCAATTTTCTACTGGGAATGACTATGGATTTAATAAAACGGTGGTGCCCGTTAAGTTAGCGAAATATGGGAATGACCAACTGATTTCTCGTTCTCAGGCAAAACGACTATTAGCGAGAGTGGAGTTATTTAAGATGGTTCTTTTTGACTTCACCGGTATTAAGACAATTGGGCAAGCATTCTCTGACGAGATATTTAGAGTATTTGCACGGCAGCACCCGGAAATTGAATTAATACCCGTTCATGCAAATTCTCAAGTTAAAAGAATGATCGAGCGCGCAAAAGGCAGCTCATCTTCTCAAGAACCGGAAAACCCTACTTCCGCCTAATACTACGGGCGTGTAGCCATGCCCGCTTTTAACCCGCGCGCGCGTAGGCCGCATCAGGCGTTACAATCAAACTAGACACTACCGATGTTCCAGGCCCTCATGCTACACGAAATGACTATGGTAGACTTGCAGTTTAATGGTTATTAAACTGCCGCACAAACGGAGCGTGTGACATGGAATTTGCCGGTAAAGTGGCATTGGTGACCGGGGGCGCATCCGGAATCGGGCATGCGACGGCAACCGCGCTGGCGCAAGGCGGGGCCACGGTCTACATCGGCGATATCAACGAGGAAGCCGGCCGCGCGGCGGCGCAGCAGCTGGCCAGGGAAGGCTCTGCCACCTTCCTGCGGCTCGACGTGACGAGAGATGCGTCGGTGGCAGAGACCCGCCGCACCATTGAGGAGCAACATGAGGCACTCGACATTTTGGTCAATTCGGCCGGCTGGAGCAAGATCGAGCGCTTCGTCGATACGACCCCCGATCTCTGGCAGCGGCTCATCGAATTGAACTACGTCGGCACGCTGAAGGTGACGCATGCCTTCCTGCCGCGAATGATCGAGCGCAGCCGCGGCAAGATCGTGCATGTCGCGAGTGACGCCGGGCGCGCCGGCAGTGGCGGCGAAGCGGTCTATTCCGGTGCGAAGGGCGCGGTCATTGCTTTCACGAAAGCGCTCGCGCGTGAGACCGCGCGCTTCACGATCAACGTGAATTGTGTGTGTCCGGGTCCGACCGATACGCCGCTGCTGGCATCGATACCTGAGAAACAGCGCGAAGCCCTGATGCGCGCGATTCCCTTCCGCCGCTTCGCCAAACCTTCCGAAGTCGCCGACGCGATCCTGTTTTTCGCGAGCAGCAAAGCGGCTTACCTGACGGGTCAGGTGTTGAGCGTGAGCGGTGGCCTGACGATGGTCGACTGATCGGCGGCGGTTATTGCGCCGCCGCGCCCGCGCCGAGCGCGCGGATGAGCTTGCCCCATTTCTGCATGTCGCGCTGAATGATCTGCGCGAACTCGTCCGGTTTATTGCCGATCGCCGCGAAGCCGCTCTTCGTCACGAAGGCGCTCACGTCCGGCTGTTGGAGAGCGCCGGCCATGTCGTTCTGCAGCTTGGTCACGATCGCGGGCGGCGTTCCGGCCGGGGCGAGCACCCCGTACCACGTGGCCGCCTCGAACCCCGGCAGCGACTCTGAAACCGTCGGCAGATCCGGAAAGTCCGGCCAGCGTTTGGGACTGCTGATGGCGATCGCGCGCAACCTGCCCGACTTCACGTGCGGCCCCACGGTCGGAATCGCGCCAAACATGAGCTGAATTTGCCCGCCCATGAGATCGATCACCGCCGGGTTGCTGCCTTTGTAAGGCACGTGAACGATGTTCGTTCCCGTCATGGACTTGAGCAGCTCCATGGCGAGGAAGGGGGACGTGCCCGTGCCGCTCGAACCGAAAGTGAGTTCGCCCGGCCGCGCTTTGGCGAGCGCCACCAGCTCCTTCACGTTCTTCACCGGCAGGGTCGGATGAACGATCAGCAGATTGGGGGTGGACGCGGCGAGCGTAACGGGCGCGAAATCTTTCCCCGGATCGTACGCGAGTTTCCTCAGAAAAGGCGTGATCGTGAACGCGTTCGACACCATGACCAGCGTGTGTCCGTCCGGCGGCGAGTTCGCTACAAGCTCGGTCGCGATCGAGCCGTCTGCGCCGGGCCGGTTCTCCACCACCAGCGCGTACGGCCACGTCTCCGCGAGCTTCTTGCCGATGACTCGCGCGATCGTGTCGGTGCCGCCGCCGGGAGAGAAACCCACGACCAGCCGAACCGGTTTGGTGGGAAACGACTGTGCCCCGGCGGACACGCCGATCGTCAGAAACACTGAAATGAACACCGTAAGGGCGGTACCCGCTGCGGCTCTGGACATGGCTCTCCTCGTTGTTTTGTGATTGACCTTCGTGGCATAATTTAACCGCGATTCAATGGCGCCTGCAACAGCAGCCTGCAGGCAGGTGTCCTGTCTCGGGGCCTCAACGAAGGGTTTTCCGCACGCGGAGGAAAAAAGGATGACCATCTACATGGTCCAGCATGCATTTTCCCGGCCCGATTGGGAGGAGGAATGGAACGCATGGTATGGCGGGAATCTGAAAGTTTTGATGGGCGTGCCGGGATTCCGTACGGGTCAACGCTTCAAGGCGCTCGACGGCTTTCCCCCGCGTTATATGGCTGTGTATACGGTCGACTCGCCGGACGTGTTCGAAAGCAAGCGCTATTTGGACGCGGGCGGCGGCGGGACGAACAGTCAGCGCTTCAGACCCGCTTATCAGGTCTGGATACGCAATCTCTTCGAGGGAATCGATGCGGCACCGGAAATTCGTATTGGCGAATACCTCGTTTCCGTGGATGGCAACGCAAGGGATTTAGATTTGCCTGGCGTGCAGCTCACATGGCTCGAGTCCACGGGGTTCCACCGGACAACGCCGTACAGAGGGATCGGTGTCGCGACGCGGAATCAAGCGGAGGCCTTGTGCAAGTTGAGCAGCGTCACGTTGTATCGACCCATCACCGCGCGGCAAGGTCCGCTCTACTGATGTCCGCCGCTGCGTCGGCGCCCGACGTTAATTCTCCACACGCTGCACGCATGGAAGGGAACACCGTAATGGCAACCGCATCGACCCGCCTCGTCGAATATCTGATGGGACTCAACGAAGCAGAGATTGCGCCCGCGCTCCTGCAGCACGCCGCGATGGCCGTGCTCGACAATGTGGGATGCGGACTTTATGGCTCGCGTCAGCAGTGGGGCCGCATCGTCAACGACTTCGTACTTGCGGAGCGCGGACAGGGGCGCGCGACGCTGTATGGCTGCGCCCAGAGCGTGCCTCCCGCACGCGCTGCGCTCGCGAATGGCACCTCGACGCACGGTTTTGAGCTCGACGACATCGTGCAAGGTGCGTTGACCCATCCGGGAGCGGTCGTGGTATCGGCTGCGTTGGCGGCAGCGGAAGAAAACCGCGCGTCGGGACCGCGGCTCCTGTTGGGCGTGATCGCAGGTTACGAAATGATGGCGCGCCTCGGCCGCGCGTTGGGCGCCGAGCACAATACCAAAGGCTTTCACACGACCGGCGTGGCGGGCCCGGTCGCATCGGCAGTCGCTGCAGGCATCGTCTCGAATTTGAATATCGACCAATTGCTGGCGGCGATCGGAATCGCCTGTTCGACTGCGGCCGGCATCAAAGCTTTCACCCAAGGCACCGGTGGCATGGTGAAGCGCATGCACGCGGGGCACGCGGCAGAGGCGGGTGTGGTGGCGTGCGAGCTCGCGAGGCGAGGATTTACGGGTCCGCGAGAAGGTATCGATGGCCGCTACGGCCTGCTCGAAGTGATCGGAGGAAGTGACACGCGTCCGGATGCGCTTGACAGCGACCTCGGCAAATTTTTTGCAATCACGCAGATCTGGGTGAAAGCGTATCCCTGCTGTGGCCTCATCCATTCGACGTCTCACGCCCTCGAGTCGCTCAAGGCCGAGCATCGGTTGTCGCCGGCGCAAGTCGGGCAGATTCAAATCTGCACGGGACAGCGCGCAGTCGCCCAGAACGGCGATCCCGATCCGCGCGAGCCGATGGCCGCTCAGTACAGCCTGCAGTATTGCGCGGGCGTGGCCATCGCAAAAGATGCGCGCGATCCCGAAGCCTACGCGCAGGAAAACCTTTTCGATCCTTCCGTGCGACAGGTCGCCGCGCGCACGCACCTCGAAGTCGATGCGGCGATGAACGCGTTGTTCCCCGCGCACTTTGCCGCGCGGGTGGTGGTAAAGACAACCGATGGGCGCACGCTGGAGCGCACGGTGATCGATCCTAAAGGAACGCCTGCGGATCCACTCAGTTTCGACGAGGTCGCGGCCAAGTTCGCGCGGCTCGCCGCGCCGGTGAAGAACCCGCAGGCAATCGAGCGTGTGAGGACCGCCGCGCGCGAGCTCGTATCGGCGCCGACGCTCGAGCCCTTGTCCCGGTCACTGCGGGAGGGAAATCTGTCCCCGTCCGGAGCCGCGCCGGCAAGACCAACAGCCGAATTTGCATGATCATGCCGCCCGCCGCGAAGCTTAAGGGTCACCCGCGCAAGCAAATCGCCCCGCTGCTGTTTGCCGCTCTGATCGGCTGTTGCGCGCTCCCCTCCTCCGCTCAAACCTATCCGGCGAAGGCGGTTCGCGTGGTGGTGCCGTTTGCGCCCGGCGGCGGAATCGACTTCATGGCGCGCATCGTGAGCCAGAGGCTGCAGGAAAATCTCGGTCAACCTTTCGTCGTCGACAATCGGCCGGGCGCTGGCGGCGTGGTTGGCAGCGAAGTGGTCGCCACCGCGCGGCCGGACGGCTACACGCTGCTCGCAGTGCCGATCAGCCACGCCGCCAATGTGAGTCTTACGAAGCTCTCGTTTGATCCGGTAGGCGACTTCGCGCCGATCATACACCTCGCGTCCGCCCCGAACGTCGTGCTGGTCCATCCATCGCTGCCGGTGAAGACGATCGGTGAATTCACGCGTCTCGCACGGCAGCATCCGGGTCAGTTGAGCTACGCGTCCAGCGGGAACGGCAGCTCCACCCATCTCGCGGCGGAGCTATTCAGGATGCTGGCGAAAATCGATCTGCTGCATGTGCCTTATAAGGGCGGCGGTCCGGCGCTGATCAATCTTTTGGGCGGGCAAGTGTCGATGTACATCGGAAGTCTTCCGGCATCCCTGCCCCACGTGCGATCGCGCAGGTTGAAAGCGCTGGCGGTGACGAGCGCGGCACGCGCGAATGCACTGCCTGACGTGCCTACCGCCATCGAGGCGGGCATCGCCGGCTATGAATACGTCGGCTGGTATGGATTGCTTGCACCCGCGGGCACGCCCGCGGCGGTCATCGAGCGTCTGAACGCCGAAACGAACAAAATCCTCCGCCAGGCGGCTATCGTTGAAAAACTTGCGGCGGACGGCGCGCAACCCGTTGGCGGAACACCGGCGCAATTCGCGGACCACATCAAGAATGAGATTTCAAAATGGGCAAGCGTGGTCAAATACGCGCGCATGCGGGTTGATTGAGAAATGGCAAGCCCATGGAGGATGACATGATATTTCGCTGCATGGTCTGCGTGCTGACGGTCGCGGGTCTGGTCCCGGCGCCCGGCGCCCTCGCGCAGAAATTTCCGGAGAAAGCGGTTCGCATCGTCGTGCCGTTCGCTGCGGGCGGGGGCACGGATATTATCGCCCGTATCATGGCACAGAAACTTTCCGACGAGTGGGGACGCAACGTCGTGGTCGACAACCGGCCCGGCGGCGGCACCGTCATCGGCTCCGAACTCGTGGCCCGCAGCACCCCGGACGGCTATACGCTGCTTCTCACGGCAAATCCGCATTCGAGCAACCCCGCGCTGGTGGCCAAACTGCCGTACGACACCGCGCGCGACTTCTCGACGGTTACCATGACGGCCGCGGCGCCTCTTCTGCTGGTCGTGCATCCGACGCTGCCGGTACGCACGGTGCAGGAGCTCATTGCTCATGCCAAGGCAAGGCCGAACCTGCTCACGTACGCAAGCTCGGGTAACGGCGGGCCACAGCATCTCGCCGGCGAACTTCTCAAATATATGGCGGGGGTCGCCATTCTTCATGTGCCCTATAAAGGCAGCGCGCCGGCACTCACGGATCTGCTCGGCGGCCAGGTGCAGCTCGCCTTCACGAGCCTGCTTGCCGGCCTGCCGCACATTAAAGCCGGCAAGCTGCTGGCTTTGGGACTTACCAGCTCGAAGCGCCTGGAAACCAATCCGGAAATCCCGACGGTGGCCGAGGCCGGCGTGCCGGGATTCGAATACTTGACGTGGTACGGCGTGTTCGCACCCGGCGGAACATCAGGCCCGCTGGTCGCAAAGATCCAGCAAGACATGGCGCGAGTGCTGGCAAGCCCGGACGTAAAAGAGCGCCTCGCCCGCGATGGTGTGCAGGCCGTCGGCAACAAACCCGATGAATTCGCGTCCTTTATCAAAAAGGAAATCGAGAAAGCCACGCAGCTTATTCGCATGGCGGGGATCAAACCCGGTTGACGGTGGAAACAGGTAGCGCAAACGTCTCGCCTGCAGCAGATGGTGGATGAAGTAACAAGGAACGGCACTGATGAACGATAAAGCGCAGTACGATGTGGTCATCGTGGGCGGCGGCATTGCCGGAATGATCGCGGCCAATCGCGCGGCGCAGCTCAATCTGCGCGCCATCGTGCTCGAGCAGGGCACTGACGAGAAGTATCTTTGCAACACACGTTATACGGGCGGCACGTTCCACATCTGCCTGCGCGAAATCACGCTCGATGAAGCAACGCTCAGGCAGAAGATCCTCGAGTCGACCGCGGGTTTCGTGAAACCCGAGCTGGCGGACGTCATCGCGCGCGACGGACGCCGCGTCATCCGCTGGCTGCAGGACGAAGGCATGCGCTTCATGCGCGCGAGCGCATCGGAATACCACAAGTGGGTGCTCGCGCCCCCCGGCCGCAGCCGCCCCGGCCTCGACTGGGAAGGCCGCTGCGGTGACGTCCTGCTGCGCACGCTGGAAGACCACCTCACCTCACGCGGGGGAGCAATCGTGCGCGGTGCGCGTGCCAGGACGCTCATCATGGAGACCGGGTGTTGTGCCGGCGTGGTCGCTGAACGCAATGGGACCGGGACGCCCTATTACGCGCGCGCGGTATTCATCGCCGACGGCGGCTTCCAGGGCGATGCGGACCTCGTCGGACGCTACATTTCCAAGCGGCCGGAGCGTCTCAAGCAACGCGGCGCCGGCACGGGACGCGGCGACGGACTGAAAATGGCGAGTGCGGCCGGCGCGGCGCTCATCGGCATGGATCGTTTCTATGGCCATACGCTGTCGAAGGACGCGCTGACGAACGATAACCTCTGGCCCTACCCGTATCTCGACGCCCTCGTTACGGCCGGGTTAGTAGTGGACGCAAGCGGACAGCGTTTCGTCGATGAAGGTCGGGGCGGGGTCTACGTCGCGAACGCCGTGGCGCGGCTGGACGATCCGCTGAGCGCTCACGTGATTTTCGATGGCGCCATCTGGGAAAAAGCCGGGCGCAACGGGCTGATCCCTGCAAACCCGCATCTCGAAAGAGAAGGTGCGACCATTTATCGCGCCGACACGCTCGAGGCGCTTGCGAGCGCCGCACAGCTGCCAGCGGATACCTTGAAGCGCACGATTTCCGAATACAATGAAGCGATCGCAGGGAAACGACTGCAGAGCGGGTATACGCCGTCGCG
Source organism: Betaproteobacteria bacterium (assembly GCA_016192835.1). Taxonomy (GTDB): domain Bacteria; phylum Pseudomonadota; class Gammaproteobacteria; order Burkholderiales; family SG8-41; genus PALSA-1004. The sequence continues at coordinate 925 of JACPTJ010000406.1, read as the reverse complement.
GCAGACCGCGCGATACGAGGCCTGTCCCATCGCAACAGCGCCTTTCCATGCGCTCCCGATGTGCGCCGGTATTACCTACACCATGGGCGGCATCAGCGTGAACGCGCACGCCCAGGTTCTGCGCGCAGAGGGCGGCGTCATCGAAGGCCTTTACGCGCTCGGCGCGGCGGCGGGCGGACTCGAAGGCGGCCCGGAAGTGGGCTACGTTGGCGGTCTTGCGAAAGGCGGTGTGACAGCGCTCGTAGCCGCCGAACACGTCGCAGCGGCGAGCAGCCGATGAGTGTAGGTCAGGTTGCCGCAGCGGCGGCTACCTGACGCTTGGCTGATATCGAGGAACGCTGCGCGTACCCCGACCTACGCCTTGGTTACGTTCATCAAGCATCGCCAAGTTCCTGATATTTCCCTGTTCTAGCGCCGCAGCTTTGAAGAAGCGGATATTTCGGAGGAGGAAGGCAATGAAAAAATGGCCGTTTATGGGTTGGCTGGCGGGAATCGGCCTCCTGAGCTTCGCGAGCTCGGCAGCCGACGGTCAGGCGTTCCCGAGCAAACCGATTCGCATCGTGGTACCGTTCACGGCGGGCGGCGCAGCCGACATACTGGCGCGCATCGTTGGGGACAAGTTTGCCGAAATGTGGAACCGGCCGATTGTGATTGACAACCGCGCCGGCGCAGCTGGCAACATCGCGGCCGAGATCGTCGCCAAATCCCCGCCCGACGGCTATACCCTGCTGATGGGTTCGATGGGCACGCAAGCGATGAACGTGAGTTTGTATCGCAAGCTGCCGTTCGAAGCGATGATCCGCGAGGACACTGCGAAATGGGCCAAAGTCGCCAAGGCGGCGGGCGCAACAGCCGAATGATGGCAGCCCGACTCGTGCATCATCACTTGAAAGGAGCAAAGCAATGAACGACGAAGAACGGCTTC
>JACPTJ010000405.1 GCA_016192835.1 Betaproteobacteria bacterium | reverse complement strand
CGCTGCGGTGATTTCCACCGACGAACATTTGCACGTCGATCCAATTATGGCCGCGCTTGAGCGCGGCCATCCGATGATGATCGAGAAGCCACTCGCCACGGATCTCGCCGAGTCGCAGATGGTGATGGACGCGATCGAGAAGTCCAAGGTCGATGCGGTAATCGGCTATACCCAGCGCTTCCGCCGCCGTTGGCTCGTCGCCAAGGAAAAGGTCCGCACCGGCGCGCTCGGCGAAGTCACGATGGTGACCTCGCGGGCGTTCATGAATCGGCTGGTTGCGATCGACAATTACAAGCGTTCCGACAATCCGTCCGAGATCTCCCCGATGGTGATTTCGGGAACGCATGCGCTCGACATCGTCATGTGGCTGATGGAAGCCAAGACCCCGGTCGAAGTCTATGCGCGCTCGGTCGACAAGGCGCTGGGGCCGAAGTGGCAGGGTATCGACGGCACGGGTTACACGATCTCGTTCGATGACGGCGCCATCTACCACGGCGTGATTTCGTGGGCGCTGCCCGAGGTATGGCCGGGCGCGGTCTACAGTCTGGAAGTCGGCGCGGTCGGAACCGAAGGCGTGCTTACCATCGACGACACCCATCGCGATATCGTGCTTGCCACCAACCTCGTGCAGGGCGAAGGGTATGCCCCCGACAAGAACCGGCACGTGGATTTTCTGACCAGCTACCCGGTGGGCGACATGGCGCTCGGCGAATTGCGCGGACCGATGCGCGAGGAAACCAACTCGTGGCTCAATCGCGTTGCGCTCGGCGTGCCGACCCAGCACGCTACCGCGCGCGAGGGGCATAACCGGCTCATGTTGACCAAGGCGATCGACCTTTCGGCGCGGCTCAAACGGCCCGTGGCATTGCCTATCACGCCGGAGGATGAAAGACGCAAGAATTAAGTTGATCGCCGGAACGAGCACTTTAAGTAGATAAGTAGAAAATCCATGCACACATAACCAAAGGAGGACAACATGGCAGCACGACGTCATGGCATCGCGCAGCTGCTTCTGGTATCCCTGGCCACATTGGCAGCGGGCTGGTCTGCCGCGCAGCCGGCTGAAAAATTTCCGACCAAGCCCGTTCGCATGATAGTCCCGTACGCGCCGGGTGGGGCGACGGACATCACTGCCCGTCAACTGCAGTCAAGATTGAACGAGCTCTGGGGGCATTCCGTCATCGTGGATAACCGCGCAGGCGCCTCAGGCAATATTGCGCTTGAACTGGCGGCCCGGGCGGCGCCGGACGGTTATACGCTGTTCGTCGGCAACGTCTCCACTAATGCGATCAACGAAACTACGTTTGCCAAGACCCTGTCCATCAAGCCTTCGCGCGACCTGACGGGAGTCACCAACCTGATTCAGCTGCCGCACCTCTGGGTCGTGCATCCCGCGATTCCCGCCTCGACCCTCAAAGAACTGGTGCAGCACGTAAAGAAATCCGGTGCGAGCCTCAACTACGGATCCGCCGGCGTCGGAGCGTATCCCCACCTCGACGCCGTGAAGTTCCTGAAGATCGCTGGCATCGAGATGACGCACGTGCCCTTTAAGGGCGGTGCCGGGCAGATGATTCCGGGAATCATCGGCAACGAGGTGCAGTTCATGTTCATCAACATGGCGTCCTCGCTTCCGCACATCCTCTCCGGCAGGATCAAGCCGCTGGCCATTACGACGCTCAAGCGGCGCCCCGAATTGCCGAACGTGCCTACCACAGTGGAATCGGGCTTCCCCGGCGTCGGAACCAACGCGTGGAACGGCCTGTTCGCGCCGGCCGCCATACCGAAGCCGGTGCTCAGGCGCATCCACGCCGATGTCGTTAAGGTCATGGAAAGTCCCGCGATGAAAGAACAGTTGTCCAAGGTCTTCATGGAGGTCGTGGTCAACAAATCCCCGGAGGAGTATCAGCAGTTCGTGCTGCAGGAAATCAAGAACTGGAGCAAGATCGTGATCGACAACAACATCAAGGTTGAGTGAGCGACGGAGTCGGCGCAGCACCGTACACCCACTACTGTGCGGACTATAATACGGGTTCCAACACAATTTATACTGGCGGGAATACGGCTTCATATATTTTGTTGCCGATCATCCCGCCAAAAACCAAGAGGAGATGAGAGCATGCATGTTTCGCGCAATTTCAGCACTTTCGCCGCCGGCCTGTTGTCGCTGGTCAGTCTGACCGTCATCGCTGCCGACCCCGCGCCCTACCCCAACCGTCCGGTTCGCATGATCGTGCCCTTCGCGCCCGGCGGGGCTTCGGATACCGTCGGCCGCATCATCCAGCCCGCAATGACCGAACTGCTCGGCGAGCAGGTGGTGGTGGACAATCGCGGTGGCGCCGCCGGCAACATCGGCGTGGAAGTGGCGGTCCGCGCCACTCCCGACGGCTATAACTTTCTCCTCGGCAACGTCGGCACGATGGCGATCAACCCGGTTTACTACACCAAGTTTCCGTACCGGCCGTTGAAAGACCTCATCCCGATAACCCAGGTCGTGGATGTTCCGGGTTGCCTGGTGGTTCACCCTTCGTTGCCTGCGAAGAACGTCAAGGAGCTGATTGCCCACCTGAAGGCCAATCCAGGCAAGCTCAACTACGGTGCGCCGGCGCCGAGCAGCGCGAACGCGCTGGAGATGACCATGTTCCTTAACGCCACTGGCGCCAAAGCGGAACAGATTGCATATAAAGGAGGCGCCGGGCCGGCGATGATCGGGCTTCTCGGCAACGAGGTGCAGATGATGTTCGTGACTTTCTCCTCCGCCGTCAACTTCGCCAAGCAGGGCCGCGTCAAGATGCTGGGTGTAATTTCGCCACAGCGCAACCCCGCCCTCCCGGAAATCCCGACCATGCGCGAGCAGGGGCTCGACATGGTCGTGGGATCGTGGCAGGGTTTGTTCGTGCCCAAAGGCACGCCGCAACCGGTGGTTAACAAACTCTACAAGGTCGGCGTCGGAATGATGAAAGACCCGCTGGTCATCAAGCGCCTCGGCGATAGCGGAATCACCATCGCCACCAGCAAGTCGCCGTCCGACTTCGTCGCCTTCGTGAAAAGCGAGACGGAGCGTTTCGGAAAAGTGATCAAGGATTCGAAGATCGAAACCCAATAACGACTGCATGACTCGCAGGATCCGGCGCAGGCGGCCTGAGCGCGCTCACGCGGGACCACGCCGGATCCCGTTGTGATATAATTTTCCGGCTCGCGCAGGCTCCCAATCAAAGATCCCCGCGAGTGCGCAACGCGCACCGGGGGCGCCCGCAAGTTCATCTCGAAATAAACGATTATTCTGGTTCAGTTTCATACCTGAGTTCTGATTAACACTTGACTGGAGAACAACATGGCGAACGTCGGCATGGTGGGATTGGATTGGCAGGAACGCGTCAACTGGGATCGGCTGCGCAAGTACCGGCTCGAGCGCGCGCGCGAACGGATGAAAGCGCACGGGCTGGGCGCCATGCTGCTCATGTACGACGAGAACGTCCGTTATGTGACGAGCACCCTCACCCCCGGCTGGAACAAGCTTAAACCGGGCCTGCGCTACGCGCTGCTGTGCGGCGACGACGCACCGGTGCTGTTCGAACAGGGCGACATCGGTCTGCACATCGAAAAACATTCGCCGTGGATCCCGAAAGAAAATATCCGCTATTCCTATGCCTGGATCAAGGGCGCCGCCGGCCCTGCTTCGCTGTCGCAGGTGACGAAATTCACCAATGCTCTCAAGCAGGAGATGAAAAAGCGCGGTGTGGCCGGCACGAAACTCGGGGTCGATTTCATCGACATCAACATGATCCAGATCTTCAAGGACGCGAAAATCGACTGGACCGATGGCATGACGCCGATGATGGAAGCGCGCGCGGTCAAGAACCAGGACGAGCAGGAATGCATGCGCCAGGTCGGCGCCATCGGGGACGCCGCGCACTGGGAGTTCATGAAATTCCTGAAGCCCGGTCTCACCGAGAACCAGCTCACGGCGCACATCATGCAGTTCCTCTACAACATTCCGGGCATGGAAGACGTCGAAGATGTCATCGTGTCCTCGGGCCTCAACACCTGGCCCAATTGGCGCAACTTCTCGGACCGCATCATCAAGCCGGGCGACATGGTATTCATGGATCTGGCGGCCCTCACGTGGAACGGTTACAAGTCGTGCTACTACCGCACCTACATGGTGGGCAGGGAGCCGAACCAGGAGCAGAAGGACTACTACCAGATCGCGCTGAAGTGGCTGTATGACTCGATCAAGGCGGTTAAAGGCCTGGGGCTACGAGGAAGAAGACCAGGCGGCCGCGAACCTGTGGGGCCATGGCCTCGGGCTCGCCCAGTACGACCAGCCCGTCATCTCGCGCATCTGGTCTCTCGATCATCCGATCGATATCAAGGAAGGCATGGTGTTCGCGCTTGAGACCCAGCACGGCAAGCCGCACCAGTGGGGCGTGCGAATCGAAGAAATGCTGATCGTCCACAAGGATAGCGTGGAAATCGTCTCCAACTTCCCGGTCGAACAGATCACGGTGGTGGACCCGATGCCAGGCTACTGCAATTTCGGGAAACTGCCGGGCACGTAAACCGCGGGGACATCGCGAATGCAACCCGCGCCCTGGGCAATGTGATCGCCGCCTCGCCGCAGAAAAGGACGCAATGACTCAGTTCGTGATTCCGCTCACCGCCGCTGCCGACGCCGGGCGTTTCGGCCCCAAGGCCGCTAATCTCGCGGCACTCGGCGCTGCGGGACTTCCCATTCCGGATGGTT
>JACPTJ010000404.1 GCA_016192835.1 Betaproteobacteria bacterium | reverse complement strand
TTGTTTGCGCCGGTGAAAGCGCCTTTCTCATAGCCAAAAAGCTCAGACTCCAACAGATTCTCGGGAATCGCCGCGCAGTTGATCGCCACGAACCGCTTGGTCGAGCGCGGGCTCAACTGATGCAATGCTCTTGCCACCAGCTCCTTGCCGGTGCCGGACTCGCCCAGGAGCAGCACGGTGGCATCCGAGGGCGCCAAACGCTCCACGCTGCGGCACATCTTGAGCATCCCCGGATCCTGCGTGATGATGCCATGCATGGGAGAGTCTTGCGCTTGTTGCAGCCGGCGGTTCTCCTCCTGCAGAGCGGATAGACGAAACGCCCGCTCGACCACAAGCCCGAGTATCTCCGGGTCGAACGGCTTCTGGTAAAAATCATACGCGCCCATTGCGATCGCTTTCACCGCGTTGGCGCGGTCCTGATTGCCGGTCACGACGATTATTTTGGTCTCCGGCGCCAGCGCCAGAATCTGTTCCAGCGTGGCCAGTCCTTCGGACGCTCCGTCCGGGTCCGGCGGCAGTCCCAGATCCAGTGTCACGACCGTCGGCTCGTGCCGCCGCAGTTGCGCCAGCGCGCTTTCGCGATCTTCGGCTACCAACGTCTCGTACGCGTCGAAGCTCCAGCGCATCTGCTTTTGCAAGCCGGAGTCGTCTTCGACGATCAGCAGGGTTTTCCCGTCCTTGCTCACCCGTGGCTCTCCATGGCGACACCCAGCTCACCCGCGCCCTGCGGGACATAAAGCGGCAGCACGATGCGAAATGTAGTGCCTTGAGCTTCCCGGCTTACCACTTCCAACCGGCCGCCCAGTTCTCGTACATATTGCCGCGCCTCGTAGGTGCCGATTCCCATCCCCGTGGCCTTGGTTGATTCAAAGGGCTTGAATAGCCGGTTGCGCATGAACTGCTCGCTCATCCCGCACCCCGTATCGGCAATCACGATCAACGCAGCATCATTTTGCCGCAAAAGCTGGACCACCACGCGCCCGTCCGGGGGGGTCGCTTCGATGGCGTTCTGAATCAGGTGCCCGATCACACGTTCAAGTCGCGCACTGTGGGCAACCACACTCATCCCGCCATCGCCAGTCTCAAGCTTGGGGGCAGGCTTCAGAGCCGACCTCGTTGCCACTGTGCGCCGCAGCAGGTCATCGAGCGCTACCGGTGCCGGTGGTCCCAGCGTGAGGCTGCCCCTTAACTGAAAAAGAAGCCGCTCCATTTTTTCTACCGAGTGGGCAACCGTCTCGATCATATCCTCCTGGAACATCGGATTGTGCTTGTGTTTATCCGCATTGGAAAGCAGCAGGGAAAGCTGCGACACCAGGTTCTTCAAGTCGTGCACGACAAAAGCGGACATGCGATTGAAGGACTCGAACTGCCGCGCCACCAGCAACGCCCTTGCCGCCTCCGTCTGGGCCAAATAGCTTGCCGCCTGCCGCCCGGCAGTCTTCAAGAGATCGGTTACCTCCCAGTTGAGATTGATCTTGCCCTTCGATCTCTCCAACACGACAAAACCCAGCAGCCGGTCGTGGAGAACGAGCGGTACCACCAGCCAGGCGCGCGGGACCGAGCGCAGCCAATCGGGTATCTCCAGGTCGTCGTAAAACTCCGGTTGCGCCGCATGCTGCTCAAGGTTGATGACCCACTGGCGCCGGTCCAGGAACTGGCAGAGGGAGCCGTCGGGCTGTTCAATCTCTTTGGCAGACGGCATGTTCCACCGGGCGACCTGCTCGAAAGCCCCCAGATCCTGCGAAAGCCACAACGCCCCGCCCGGGCTGTCCACCAGTTCAGCAATCGCCTGGATGGAGCGCTCGCGCAACTGAATTCCAGGTTCGCCCTCGGACAAGGTGCGGGTGAAACGCAGCCACTCCTCGCGGTAATCGTAGTGGTAGCTGAAAAAGTTCTTGCTGAGAAAAACCTTGAGCCGGGCGCGGAGGGTACCGGAGAAGAGCGTCACGAAGAGCAACAGCAAAGCGCCGAACAAGAACGTGACCTGCAGCACCACCCCCCAGTTGCCACCGAAGTAGCGGATATAGTAGCCGGCCGCCGCCATCACCAACAGGTATACTGCGGCGCCTAGCACTGCACTGGAGCCAAACAGAACGCGGCGTGAAACGGAGATATCGAGCGACCACTTGGGATTGCGGGCGGCCGCCACGGCGAGCAGCGGCACGATCAAGGCATCGATGCCGCCGCGAGCGGCCCAAATGTCGTCGTTGACGTGCCGAAATAACAGGGCATCGGAGTACAGATAAAAGTCGCAGACGAACATCCCGCCGAGTCCCAGGCACAGGAACTTGATCCCCCATCGTTGCCCCGGATGAACGTTTCGGTAAAGCTGCTCGACCAGGATCATGCCGATTACCGCAAGTAACAGGCGGCTCAGAATGCCTAACATTTCCGGCTGCGCAGCCGTCACGCCGCCCCAATACAGTGTCGCCGCGAGGACAGCCGCGCAATACGCGGCTATGCCCGCTGCGGCCAGCCGCAGAGGCCGCACTGCCTTCCGGGAGTAGCCGAGGAGCACCATCAGGAAAGCAAACCAGACCGCGCTGCGCAGAACCTCGAGGACTTCCGCCGAACGCATGGCGACATTCGGCGTTGCAGCCAGATAAGCCAGCGCTCCGGCCCATAGGGCGGTTTCCAGGCTGGCAGCGGCGAGCAACATGCCCGGCAGACGACCGCGCCAGCCCGTCATCAAGAGCAGGGACAAAAATAGAAACGCCGCTGCTGCAGCGGCGTAGCTTACGGTCCCGATCGGTATTGCCATCGGTTGCGTCCCCCCTTGGCTCGACAGCCGTTATCTTGCCCCCCTGCCCCACAACACGACCTCCAGGGTGGCAATGAGGATCACGAGGTCGAGGAACAAGGTATGATTTTTCACGTAATAGAGGTCATACTGAAGTTTTTCGATCGCATCGTCAAGCGAGGCGCCGTAGGGATAGCGCACCTGCGCCCAGCCGGTGATCCCCGGCTTGACGCTGTGGCACAACGCGTAGTAGGGAATCTGCTTCACGAGTTGATCGACGAAAAACGGCCGCTCCGGACGCGGCCCGACAAAGCTCATCTCGCCCTTGAGCACATTGAGGATTTGCGGCAACTCGTCGAT
>JACPTJ010000201.1 GCA_016192835.1 Betaproteobacteria bacterium | reverse complement strand
AGCGCAAGCGTGCCGAGTCCCATCGTTTTCAGCGCGCGCGCCGCCGCGCCGATATTGCCGGGATGGCTCGTCTGCGTCAGCACGACGCGAATGTTTTTGAGTGCGTCAGCGCAATTCACGTACAATGTCGCGCATGAAAAGAAAAATGGCAAGTGTACCGGGAATTCGCGACACGGGTATGGTTTCCTGACCATGCATCCGATGCTCAACACCGCGGTGAAAGCCGCGCGCCGCGCCGGCAACATCATCAACCGCGCGGCGCAAAACCTCGACATCCTGTCGGTCACGCAAAAAGCGATCAACGATTTCGTGTCGGAAGTCGATCACGAGGCCGAGCGGGCGATCATCAAAATACTGCTCGACGCCTATCCTGGCCATGCGATTCTGGCCGAGGAAAGCGGCGCTGCGGGCAAATCCGAATTCCAGTGGATCATCGATCCGCTCGACGGCACCACCAATTTTCTGCACGGTTTCCCGCAGTACGCGGTGTCGATCGCGCTCGCGCACAAGGGCGTGGTGACGCAGGCGGTGATTTACGATCCGGGGCGCAACGATCTGTTCACGGCGTCGCGCGGCCGCGGCGCGTACCTCAACGACCACCGCATCCGTGTCAGCAAGCGCACCAAGCTGCAGCAAAGCCTGCTCGGCACCGGTTTCCCGTTCCGCGAGTTCGCGCACGTCGACGCCTACCTCGCGATGTTTCGCGACCTGACGCAGAAGACCAGCGGGCTGCGCCGCGCCGGGGCGGCGACGCTCGATCTCGCCTACGTCGCGGCGGGACGCCTCGACGGCTTCTGGGAATTCGGCTTGAGTCCGTGGGACATGGCCGCGGGCAGCCTGTTGATCACCGAAGCCGGCGGACTGGTCGGCGATCTCGAAGGCAACAGCACTTATCTCGAATCCGGCAACGTCGTCGCCGGCGGCCCGAAAATCTTCGCGCAACTGATACAGGCGCTTGCCCCGCATCTCCCGCCCGCCCTGAAAAGCCGGAAGTAATATATAATCCGCGCCCTTCAGGGCCAAAGACCGGGCGCGCCGCGCTTGACCGTTGCGGTCCCCCGTAACACCAACCGGAATCATCGTTGTGATCACCACCTCGGGCATTACCATGCAGTTCGGGGGCAAGCCCCTGTTCGAAAACGTCTCGATCAAGTTCGGCCAAGGCAACCGCTATGGCCTGATCGGCGCCAACGGCTGCGGCAAGTCGACCTTCATGAAAATCCTCGGCGGTGATCTCGAAGCGAGCGGCGGCACGGTTGCGATCGACCGCGGCGAGCGCCTGGGCAAGTTGAGGCAGGACCAGTTCGCCTATGAGGAGCGCCGCGTGCTCGACGTCGTGTTGATGGGCCACGACGAGATGTGGCGCGCAATGCAGGAGCGCGATGCGATCTACGCTGATCCCGACGCCAGCGAAGACGACTATATGCGCGCAGCCGAACTCGAGCACGAGTTCGCCGAGTTCGGCGGCTACACCGCCGAAGCGCGGGCGGGCGAGTTGCTGCTCGGCATCGGCATACCGCTCGAGCAGCACGATGGCCCGATGAGCGCGGTTGCGCCGGGCTGGAAGCTGCGCGTGCTGCTGGCGCAGGCGCTGTTCGGCGATCCCGATATCCTGCTGCTCGACGAACCGACCAATAACCTCGACATCAACAGCATCCGCTGGCTGGAGGACGTGCTCAACGCGCGCTCGAGCACGATGATCATCATCTCGCACGACCGGCATTTCCTCTCCAGCGTGTGCACGCACATGGCCGACGTCGACTATGGCGAGATCCGCATCTACCCGGGCAATTACGACGATTACATGCTGGCCTCGACGCAGGCACGCGAGGGGCTGCTTGCCGCCAGCACCAAGACCAAGGAACGCATCGCCGAGCTGCAGAGTTTCGTGCGCCGCTTCTCGGCCAACGCGTCGAAGGCACGCCAGGCCACCTCGCGGGCGCGGCTGATCGAGAAAATCAAGGTCGAAGACATCAAGCCCTCGAGCCGGCAGTATCCGTACATTCAGTTCGAAATCAACGACCGCGAAAAGCTGCACCGCCACGTGGTCGAAGTGCAGAAGCTCGCCAAGAGCTACGACCGGCCGCTGATCAAAAACTTCAACCTCAGGGTCGAGGCCGGAGAAAGAATCGCGATCATCGGCCCGAACGGCATCGGCAAGACCACGCTGCTGCGCTGCCTCGCGGGTGAACTCGCGCCCGATGCGGGAGGCGTGAAATGGACCGACAAGGCGCGGCCGGGCTACTGCGCGCAGGATCACGCCGGGGAATTCACCGGCGACGCGACGCTGGCGGAGTGGATGGGCCAGTGGAAAAGCGCGAGCGACGACGATCAGACCGTGCGCGCCACGCTCGGGCGGCTGCTGTTCTCGGGCGACGACGCTCGCAAGTCGCTCAACGTGATCTCCGGCGGCGAGCAGCAGCGCATGGTCTTCGGCAAGCTGATCCTGCAGAAGCACAACGTGCTGCTCATGGACGAGCCGACCAACCATCTCGACATGGAATGTATCGAGTCGCTCAACACCGCACTCGACAAGTACAGGGGCACGCTGATCTTCGTCTCGCACGACCGCGAATTCGTGTCATCGCTCGCCACGCGCATCATCGAGATGACTCCCGCCGGCATCAACATTTTCCCGGGCAACTACGAAGACCACCTGGCCGCGCAGCGCGTGGCCGCCTGATCGCGAGCAGATGATACTCCTGCAGCACTTCGGCCTCGCCCTTCCGGAGCGATTGCGCCCGCCCACGACCAACGAAATGTAGTGCCGACTCACAAACAACCCTACCGTCTGGTAAGCCTGGGCCACGTGTCCAGGGCGGAAAGCGACGAGCTATTGACTCGGGAAACGGTTGGCAGGGACTTCCTCGAATATTGCAGACACGGTCACAGTTTCTGGCATTCGATTCGCTTTGGGCTTCCACGGTACCTTGCGATGGCGAATATATTTGTTCGATAACGCTAAATAGCCATCCCAGTGGCACTAATAGAACAAAATCATTCGGTATGTTGAAGAAATTCTTTTCACATGATACTATCGAACAATATTGCTCTATTAGGAGTAACCATGGAAGTTCGATCTGCAAAGCAACTGGGTGCCGCACTCCGAGGCACGCGCGTTGCGTTGAATCTCCCCGTCGAAGACCTCGCAGCCATGATGGGCACGTCTCACACCTTCCTGAGCCGTCTGGAACAGGGTAAGGCAACCGCGGCGTTGCAAAAGCTCTTCACCGCTCTGAGCGAGCTGGGCATCGCCATGCATCTTGAGCTTCCGCCTCAAGCCGCCGACGTGCGCATTGAGTCCGACCCCGAAGCACCAGTGAAACGGTCCCGGGTGCGCCGATGACACGCGAACTGCTTGTCCACATCGACCACGTTCAAGTTGGCACCCTGAGTGAGAACCAGGGCATCTGGTCGTTCACATACACGCCCAACTGGGCTGCCAACGGTTTTGACCTGGCCCCGGGTCTTCCTCGCGCGCAAGGAACGATCCTGGACACGGGCACGAACCGGCCGGTGCAGTGGTTCTTCGACAACCTTCTCCCCGAAGACGCCGCCCGCGATTTGCTGGTCGCTTCCGCCAAGCTGCCAAGCGCCGACGCATGGAGTCTGCTCGAACTCTACGGTGCCGAATCCGCCGGCGCCATCACGCTGCTTCCGCCCGGGACGCAGCAGCAGCCGGCATCCCTCCGCCCGCTTACTGACGAACAACTCCAAGCGCGAATCAAAGCGCTGCCCCGACAATCGCTCACGGCTCTCGCACCCAAACGCATGTCGCTTGCCGGCGCGCAGCAGAAACTCGCCATTGTTCTCATGAGCGATGGCCGTTTGTTCGAGCCCGAGGGTGCACGTGCGTCCACCCACATCCTGAAACCGGACTCGACCAGCGACTTCTATGTACACAGTGCGATCAATGAATGGTTCTGTTCCCGAGTAGCGCAGGAAGTGGGCCTTCCAGTTCCAGCGGTGTTCTTGCGTTACGTCCCCTCTACTGTGTACATCATCGAACGATTCGATCGCAAAATAACCAGTGACGCTGTCGAGCGGTTGCATGTTCTCGACGCGACCCAGCTGCTTTCACTAGCTGCCGGCATGAAATTCAGCGAAAACGGTCTGGATGCTTTAAACAAGGTGGTAGGCCTATGCCGAGCCAAAGGCCCGACTAGACTCGCCATCTTCCGCTGGGTCGTGTTCAACTTACTCATCGGCAACAACGACGCTCACTTGAAGAACCTGTCCGTCTTTGCCGGAAAAGACGGCTACTCTTTGACTCCCCACTATGACTTGGTGAGTACCTCTGCATGGGCCTCACCTGAGCTTCTGGGCGCAAGGGAAAATGCCTGGCCGGACGTACGACTCAGTTTTCCCATCGGCAACGCGACACGATTTTCCGAAATCACTCTCCCTGACGTGTTCGCGTTTGCAAAAGCTATGGGCATACCGCAAGCGACCGCACATCGCTACTTGGGCCGCATGGCAGAGGCTATCATCTCAGCGGCAGACAAGGTCCAGGCCGAGTTTGCAGCGAGAACGGACGTTCCCGTCGACGTGCGCGCTGGGCAAGTCAGGATGCTATTGTCTATTCGCCACTTGCCCATCAGCACCATGGTGGCGAAGCTCAAGGGATGAATTCTCGCGCGAGAATCGCTGCGCCTGTCTCAAGCTCCCATACGACTTGAGCTACAACTGTCAACTCACCCGCAGCTTCGCGATCACCGCCGGGTCCGGATCGATGCCGAGGCCGGGGCCCTGCGGCACGGCGATGCGGCCGTCCGGGCCTGGATTGATGGCGTCGTGTAGCGGGTTCACCGCAAAATCGGCGTCGTAGCGCTCGACGAGGCTTTCGTTCGGCATCGCGGCGATGCAATGAATCGATGCGATCAGGCCCGGGCCAAAGTACGCGGAATGCGGCACGACGTTCACGCCGAACGCATCCGCGAGCGCCATGACCTTGCGCATCTGCGTCACGCCGCCGATTTTGGTCACGCTCGGTTGCGCGTAGGTGATGGCGCCTGCCTGGAACATGCTTTTGAACTCCGGCAGCATCGCGTTCTCCCCTGCCGCAGTCGGGATGCCGCCGTGGGTCTGCACGCGTGCCAGGCCGCTGTGGTCCTCGGGCGGCCATACCGGCTCCTCCAGCCACTTCAGATTGAACGGCTTGAGCTTTTGCGCCATATCGATCGCCTCGCCCACCGTCCAGGGACAATTGCAATCGACCATGATCGGAATGTCGGGACCGGCAGTATCCCGCCCCGCCTTGATCGGCGGTTCGGTGATCTCGTGCAGCTTGATGTGACGGTAACCGCGTTTGAGCGCACGCTCGACGTAATGCGAGACGGCGCCCGGTTCGCCGTAGCGCAACAGGCTCGCGTAGGCGGGCAGATCCTTGCGCGGCGACCCGCCGAGCAGTCGATACAGCGGCAATCCCGCGAGCTTGCCGGCGATGTCCCACAGCGCGATATCGATCGCGGAGAGTGCGTACATCGCGGGCCCGTTGCGGCCGACTCCGGCAAGATTGCGCTGCAACTGGTCGACGAGCGTGCTGATTGCCGTGGGATCGCGGCCGATGCACATCGGACCGATGAAGGAATCGATCGCGGCGCGCGTCGCGGTAAAGATGCGATGCCCGAACCCCTCGCCCCAGCCGCTCACGCCCTCATCGGTGTCGATGCGCACCAGCAACGTGTCCATGCTGGTGCGAGGCGCGCCGCTTGCCTTCGGAACTACCGCACCCTCGATGAGCATCGGCATGTTGACGACGATGGTTTCGACTTTCGTGATCTTCATCGCTTGCCTGTCCTCAGCGTTTCGTTCCACGCGCCGCGAAACGGGGATAGACCTTCAGCACGTTGCCATGGAAGATCTTCTCGCGGTCCGCGGCGGAGAGCCAGCCGATCGCGTCGATATAGCGCTTGGTGTTGTCGTAGTTGTAGCCCGTTTCGGGGTCGATACCCTTCACCGCTCCGACCACTTCGGAGGCGAACAGTATGTTGTCCGCTGGAATGACTTTGAGCAGGAGTTCGATTCCGGGCTGATGATAGACGCAGGTGTCGAAGAAAACGTTGTTGAGCAAGAGTTCTTTGAGGGGCGGCTTGCCCATGTCCTGCGCGAGTCCGCGATAGCGGCCCCAGTGATACGGCACGGCCCCGCCGCCGTGCGGAATGATGAACTTCAGCGTCGGGAAGTCCTTGAACAGCTCTGAGGTGATGAACTGCATAAAGGCAGTAGTGTCGGCGTTGATGTAGTGCGCGCCGGTGAAATGGAAATTCGGATTGCACGATGCGCTGACGTGGACCATCGCCGGAATATTCAGCTCCACGATTTTTTCGTAAAGCGGGTACCACCACTTGTCGGTGAGCGGCGGGTCGGTCCAGTAGCCGCCCGACGGGTCCGGGTTCAGATTGCAGCCGATGAATCCGTACTCGTTCACACAGCGCTCGAGTTCCGCAATGCAGTTCTTCGGCGCCACGCCGGGGCTCTGGGGCAGCTGGCACACGCCGACGAAGTTTTGCGGGTAGAGCGTGCAGACCCGGTGGATCAGCTCGTTACAGGTTTCGGACCAGTGCTGGCTGGTGGTCGCGTTGCCGATGTGATGCCCCATGCCGCCCGCCCGCGGCGAGAAGATCGTGAGATCGGTGCCGCGCTCGCGCTGAATTTTGAGCTGCGCATTCTCGAGACTCTCCCGGATCTGGTCGTCGCTGATCTTGAGTGAACCCTTCGACGCAACGTGTGAAGAATCCTTGAGGCCCGCGATCTGGCGTTTGCGATATTCCTCCAGCTCCTTGGGGGCCGTCGTGTAGTGCCCGTGGCAATCGATGATCATGCTGTCCTCTCTGCTATCTGCCCAGGGCGTGGGTCACGTCGTCGAACAACTCATCCACCGGGTAACGTCGCGGAATGAGCTGCTGCTGCGCCGCGTAGTTGATCACCAGCTCGAGGCTCTTCCGGTTGGCTTCGACACCGAGCGGGAACGGATCGGGGCCGGTTCCCGCAGGCAGACCCGCGGCTTTCTTGCTCTCGGCCAGGAGCCGGAAGACTTCTTCCACCGCTCGCGGATTGGATTTCAAGAGCGACTGCTTGACGACGACCATGTGATTGATCGGCACCGCCTGGTAGCGCTGATACCAGGACTGCGCTGCCGCCGCGGGTTCCGGAATCAGCGAGCGCACCCTCGGATCTTTGAGACTGGCGCCCGTCATGACGGCCGCGTCCAGTTCTCCCGCGAGCAGCATGGTCATCGGGTCCTTGCCCGCGGGCGCGCGCTCGAACGTTTTCGGATCGCGGACTTCGGCGACGTGCGCATCCTCGAACGTAACCCACTTCACGCGGTCGAGATCGACGCCATAATCGTTCTGCAGTATGCCGCGCACCCACGTCACCGTGGTCACGGAATGCGACCGGATGCCGACGCGGCATCCGGGAAGATCCGACGGCGCAAGTGGACGCGCGGCGCTGCAAACGATGGACTCGTGCTGAAACTTTCCTCTCACGACAACGGGAAGCAGAACGAGCGGTTTGTTATGGGCTTTCGCGGTCAGATACGTCGAAATCGCGAGTTCCGCGACGTCGAATTCCAGGTCCCGCACCACCCGCTTGAAAGCGTGGTTCGGCACCTTGACGTCGGCGAAATCGAAATTGAGGCGCGGCGACCGAATTTCGCCCTTCTTCAGGGCCGCCGTGTTGGGGTAGTCCCCCAGGAGCGCTCGCAGCGTCAGGACGTCAGGATTATCGCTCATATGCCGTACTCCTCCTCATTTGTCCGCAAGAGCAGGATACAGGGCCTGCGCCGTGCGGCATAAAATCCACTCCTGATCCTGCTGTGGCAGCGTGGCAAGCGCTGCGCGCGCTTCGGCGACCAGCCCCGGCAGGGTGCCTTCCGATGCGGGATAGTTGGAGCCCCACGCGATGCGCGAAGCGCAAAACTCTCCGGTGTCGCCTTGCCGCGGCGCGCCTCCGTCACGCTGCGGCTGGTCAGCTTGAGATAAACGTTTTCATAACGCGCGAGATCGAACAGGAACGACGCGCCGGGGTACGGAGGACCGTCTTCAATCGGCGGCTTCATGAGGTGATCGATGATGACCCGGATTTTCGGATAACGCGTGAGCAATTGCGTGAGCTGCGGGACCGCCGCGGGTGTCATCTGGACGCAGATCGGGATGCCGAGCTCGCCGGCACACTCCCACGCCGGCAGCAAGCGCGGGTCTTCCAGCCACGGCGCCTGGCCGGGCATCGTGCTGCCGGTGGTGAATAGCCGCAGCCCGCTGAGGTTTTTTCCGACCCAGTAGCGAATTCGCTCCGCGGCGTCTGGCGCAAGAACGTCCACCGAAAATACCCCCGTGAAACGCTCGGGGCGCGAGGCGACGGAATCGGCGACGTAGGAGTTGTCGAAACCATAGCTGGTTGACGCGTGAACGATGGCCGCTTTCGCGACGCCCGCCTCGTCCATCGCGGCGATGTACTGCTCGAACGTGACCGGCCGGTCGCGGGACCAGCCGGATTGCTTGCCGCCCAGCGGGGCGAGCGGGTAGCGTTTGGTATCGCTGGAAATAATATGCGGATGGATGTCTATGATGGTACTCGGCATTGGAATTTTCCTTTATCTATCGATGATAGTGTCGTCGGCGGAGCTCACGCTTCCGGATTCACGAACAGTTTGTCCACCGTGAGGCGCCGCGGCATCAAACCTTGCTGCAACGCATAGTTGATCAGCATCTCGATCGCCGGCAGATTGGCTTTCAGCCCGTACGGCAGCGGATCGTCGCCGACCACCGTGGTCAGATCCCGGTAGCGCCGGTCCTCCGCCGAATCCGCCTCGCCCGATCTCAACCGCGCAAGATAGCTCGCCTTGGCCTCGGTGAAGGCCGCGAACAGCGATTTGGCTAGCCAAGGATGATCGGCAAGCAGTTTGTCCTTGACTACGATGAGTCCGTGCATCGGATAGATGCCGGTGCGTCGAAACCACTCCGCTTCAAGGCGCGCCGTATCCTCGATCAAATCACGATAAACCACGGGCGCGGGCTTGGCGCCGCCTTCCCAGCCCTCTTTCGGCGGGCCCTCCCGGCCGATTCCCGCCCGGGCGGTGAAACCCGCCTGGATCTCGCCGCTCGCCATCATGCTGACGAGCGATTTGCCGGCGGGCACGTGAACGACATTGGGTGGCAGGCGCAGTTGCGTTACGTGCTCCTCGTCATCGACCACCCAGGTGACTTTCGATGAATCCAGCCCGTACTCGTTGACCAGGACACCCCGCGTCCACACGCCCGTCGTCACCGAGTAGGCCCGCACTCCCACCTTCTTGCCTTCGAGGTCCTTGGGCGCCCGGATTCCGGCGTCCTCGCGGCAGACGATGCCTCCATGATGAAAACGGCGCATGAGAAAAATCGGCAGCGCCTTGAACGGCGCGCCGAACGCACGCGCGATGAAATACGTCGTCGACGCCAGCTCGCAGACGTCGAATTCGACTTCGCGCACCATCCGCCGAAACGCGGCAATGATGGGATCAACTTTGACGAAATCCGGCTGCACTCCCGGGATCGCAACGCTGCCGTCCTTGAGTGGGGCCGTGTGGCCGTAGCTGGCAATCGCAATTTTCAGTGGTAACGGCGTTGCTGTCGGCATCGAACTCTTTCCTTTCCCAAAGCCATCCAAGAAAAACAAGTTGAAACTGCCTTCAAATCCGCACCGCCCTCACTGCCGCGGGATTTTGGCGCGTTCGATCACCGCTTTCCATTTGGCAATGTCCGAGATCATCAGCTTGCGCGTCTGAGCGGGCGTGTATGCCTTTGCGTCTATGCCCATCTCCTGCAGCTTCTGCTTCACGTCCGGCGCGTTGACGGCGGCCGCAAATTCCTTGTACAGCCGGTCGATGATCGGGCGCGGCGTCCTGGCCGGCACGCTGACGCCATTCCACGACGATGCGTGGTAACCGGGAATGCCGCTTTCGGCGACCGTGGGCGTGCCCGGCAGCCCGGCGAAACGCTGACTGGCGCCGACGGCGAGCGCCTTGAGCGCGTTGCCCTTGATCAGCTGTATGACGGGCGCCAGGAATTCGAATGCAACATGAATTTCATTGCCGCGCACCGCCGCGATCAAACCCGAACTGCCCTTGAACGGCACGACCTGCGCATCGATTCCGGCCATCGATTTGAAAAGTTCCGCCGCCAGGTTCTGCGTGCTGCCGATATTGTTGGACCCGATATTGAGTTTGCCGGGATTCTGCCGCGCGAACGCGAGCACGTCGGCAACCGAGCCGAACCTGGAATCCGGCGCGGCCACCAGCACCAGCTCGGCAAACCCCATGGTGGACACTTGCTCAAAGTCTTTGAGGACATCGTAAGGCAACGACTTGAAAAGCGATGCGCTCGCCGCGGTGCCGCTGCCGGTCAGCAGCAGCGTGTAGCCATCGGGTTCGGCCTTCGCGACTATGTTCGCGGCGACGATCGCACCGCTGCTGGGGCGGTTATCAATGATCACCTGCTGCCCCATGCTTGCGCTCATTTTTTGCGCGACCAGGCGCGCCGTGATGTCGCCGAAGCCGCCGGGAGCATGCTGCAGGATGAACCGGATCGGCTTCACCGGATAAGTCTGCGCGGCAGCCGCACCGCCGACAGCAACAAGCGCGGCTGCGGCCAGCCACCGGAATGCAACAAGGCCGCGTCGTTTCACGGTATTCGTTTTCACGGGATTCCTTCCTGAGTACAACGTAGGAGTGTGTCTTCCGACAGCGAATTACTGCCCGATTATGCCGCTTCTGGAAATTATCTTCCAATCTGCTGCATGGGCGACTGTTGACAACCACGAAACCGCGTTGCCGAAGGCCCTTTGTCGGAGCGTGATCCAGATATTCCTGCTGTTAGCCCTCCACGGGTTTCTCGAAGAAAAAACATTGGGGCAGGAACGCCTGCGCCATGTAATCGGCATCTTTTTCGGACACGCCGCAGGCGAGAAAATGTTCCCGCCAGGATCGGACGCTCGTAATTACATTTTCGATTTCCTTTTTTGCCGCGTCGGTTGTCAGCCCGAATCGCTCGCACTGGGAAAGCAGGTTGTAAATGCTCGCCGCGCGGCCGAAGGTCCCGACGGTCATCGCAAGGTCCCGGCGTTCAAGGCTGACCAAGGGCGCGGGCACCAGGTCGTACGCCGGCGTCAGGCGCCAGCCGCGCGCGGTGCGAAACACCGCATGATTGCGGGGATGGTCGTCGTTGTTCGTCACGGCGGCGTTGAAGACGATGCGCCGGAACAGCTCGATGCGATCTGCGTCGGGCTTCTCCGACCAGCGGCGCAACTGATCGGCCAGCAAGGGATAGGACCAGCGTTCCCGGTCCAGGTAGCTGTCGTCGCAGTCGAGCAGGGTGAGCCCGCTGACGAACCCGAACCGGAGATAACCTCCGTCTGTGTAATCCCGGTCAAAGCGTTCCACCATGAGCACATCGTGTCCCGCAACGGGCTGCAGGCGTGAATTGCAAACAGCAATCCCACAGCGACGCGCCAGATCAAGAGTCGCGTACTCCACTCGCTGAAGGTTGCAGCGGTCCGCTTTTTCCGGAAACTTGCCGACCCACAGGCGGTTGTCGTCTTCGATGGTGGCTTTGGGCCTCGCGCCGCCCATCGACGTACCGGGCTCGAGTTGCTCCAGGATGTGCGCGGGGACGCGTTTTCCTTCTTCGATCGCCTCAGCAGCCGCGACGAGTTTCGCGAGGTGATGCGTGCGGTTATGTGGACGCTTCGACGTAGGAAGCTCGAGCGTGGCGCCGAAGCTCAGATAGCCGGCGCCATCCTGCGGTCCATTCAGCAGGTAATCGATTTCCTCCAAGTCGCCGGGGCTGCGTTGCAGCTTGTGCTCGATCACGCGCCGCCCCCAGGCGTCGGGCCCGGCGTCGCGCACGGCGCCGGGAATGCCCTTGAGCTTGGTGAATTCGTGAATGGTGTCGCCGAGCGGCATCTGGAAAGGATCGAACGCGATCGCGTCCTTGCGCTCCAGGTACCGGTCGCCGTAGCGAAAATGGCCGACGAATGTTCCGTCGGGTAGCTTTTTGACCTTGAGGAGCGCGGCCGGTACGGTATTGAGGGTGCCGGGCAGCTGAACGTAGATGTAAGCCTGGCGCTCAGAAGTCATATTCGTTTCTCGATTTCTGCGATTTGCGAACGCGCGCCGGCCGGCGCGACGCCTCCAGCGTCTTGCCGTGGGTATCGGCGTCGGGGTGAGCGACGCCGTCCAGTGTTTTGTCGAGACCGAGCGCCCACAGGACGGTGATGTAGGCCCCGAGTGCGACACCGTGCTTCCCGAGCTCAAGCGCGTTGAGGGTGTTGCGGTTGATGCCGGCCTTGGCGGCGACTTCGGCGATCGACATCCCGCGCCGAGTCCTAGCCAGCCGAACGCGGTAGCCAAGCTCTTTGATGCGCTCGGTAGCCTCAGTAGGGAGGGTTTTCTTGATGCCCATAATATTAGGCTGTAAGTTAAATTACGCCTAATATATTAGGCTAATTTAGCCAAATACGTCAACCTTTACTTTTAATAATTGCCTAGTTAAGTAGGCTATAAATATCTTACCGCCTAATATAATAAGCACTTACGCAGGGCACCTCCGTGTCGAGCAACTCACGGAGATCGGCCGGGCACTCAGCTATCGAAAAATCCACCGCAAGCTTAAATGGGACGAGCAGCGGATCGAGCAGTTCATACGCCAGCTCTACGTCCGGGCCGAAGTCATCGATTTGCGCTCGACTTCGGTCGAAGTCCCGCGCGATCCCAAGGACACGCCGATTCTCGCAACGCTCATCGCTTCCGGCGCCGATGCGCTCGTAAGCGGAGATCGCGACCTGCTTGAGCTGCGTGGAAAGTACCCGATCCAGACGCCGGCGGAATTTGTCCGCCGGTTGTAGTCATGCCCTACGTCACCGTTCATCCCAGTGTCGTGAAAGTCTGAATCGCGACACAAAAATGCCAATCCCGCTGATCAAACACAACCTGTCGCCGCGCAAACGTTGACAGAAGAGCGCCCGGTATAATGGCCGCTCCATGAAACCCGAAGCGCCCCCTAATGTAATCGCGTCGCAGCACACGCCGATGATGCAGCAATACCTCCGCATCAAGGCGCAGCACCCCGACATGCTGTTGTTCTACCGCATGGGCGATTTCTACGAGCTGTTCTACGGCGATGCGGAAAAAGCCGCGCGCCTGCTCGATATCACGCTCACCCGCCGTGGCGCCTCCGCCGGCGAGCCGATCAAGATGGCGGGCGTGCCGTACCATGCGGTCGAGCAGTATCTGGCGAGGCTCGTCAGGCTCGGCGAATCGGTCGCGATCTGCGAGCAGATCGGCGATCCCGGCGCGTCGAAGGGCCCGGTCGAGCGCCAGGTCACGCGCATCGTCACGCCCGGCACGCTGACCGACGCGGCACTGCTCGACGACAAGCGCGACAACGTATTGCTCGCGCTGTGGCAAAACCAGCAGACGATAGGCATGGCCTGGCTCGCGCTCGCCGCCGGCCGTTTCCGCGCCGCCGAGATCAGGGCGGCCGACCTCGCAGTCGAGCTCGAGCGGCTGCGCCCGGCCGAAGTGCTGATCGCGGAAACCGCGGGCGTCGCGCTGCCGGAAACCGCTTCCTATGCGCTGCGGCGGCTGCCCGAGTGGCAATTCGGCCTCGAAGCAGCGACGCGCGCGCTCACCCGCCAGTTCGCAACCCGCGACCTCGCGGCCTATGGGCTCGATGCGCTGCCGGCGGCAACGTGCGCCGCCGGTGCGCTCATCGAATACGCGCGCGCGACCCAAG
>JACPTJ010000200.1 GCA_016192835.1 Betaproteobacteria bacterium | reverse complement strand
CTGCACCTGCGCCACCAGATCGAACGCCTTGTAGTCGAACGCGAGCATGCCGGCATGATAACTGGTCGAGATCGAGTTCGAGTTCCACACGATGTGATGGCCGTCCGGCGTCTGCGCGGCCGTGTATTTGTAGCCGATCGCGCCGCCCGCGCCGGGGCGGTTCACCACCACGATATTGGTGTTGAGCTGCCGCGACATGCCCTCGGCGAGCACGCGCGCGGTCACATCAGCCGAGGTGCCGGCCGGGAACAACACGACCATTTCAATCGGTTTGCTGCCCGGAAACTCTTCCTGCGCGCAGGCGGCCGCCGGTGCCGCGAGCGCGATAACCGCGGCAGCGAACGCAATGAGCCCGCGCGATACTGGTTTTGGTGTACGCATGATTCCTCCTCCGGTTTATGATTTCATGGTTGAACGGTGACCGCGCCGCTGCTCCGGTCGTGCCCGCGCGCGGCATCAGTGGCGCAGCTTGACCACGACCTTGATCGCATCATCGACCCGCTCGCGCGCGTATCGGATCGCGGTCGGCACTTCGTCCAGCGGGAACGTGTGCGTATGAATGAGGCTGGCGTCGAAGCGCTTCTGCTGCATCAATGCGGCCGCGCGGCGGGTCGCGCTCCTGCCTTCGCCGCGGATGCCGAAGAGATAAATGTTGTTACTCACAAGGTACGCGACGTCGATGAGCGCCGGCTCCCGCGGGAACGCCGCGAGGCAAATGCGGCCGCCGCGGTTCAACATGCGCGCCGCTTCGTTCACCGCGTTTGGCGCTCCCGAGCATTCGAGCACGTAATGGCAGCCCCTGCCTTCGGTAATGCGCCGCACCGCGGCGGTTGCCTCTTCGGCGTGCACGTTTACGACGTGGTCGGCACCGAGTTTGCGGCCCAGTTCGAGGCGTCTCTGGTCCGCGCGCGTGCCGGTCAGAATCACCGGTTGCGCGCCAAGCGCCTTGGCGACAGCCACGCCCATCAGCCCGATCGGCCCGGGCCCCGTTACCACCAGCGCCTGACCCGCGATCAGTCCGCCCATCACATCGAGCCCATACATCGCGGTGCCGGCGGTGACGATGAGTGTAGCTTCCTCGTCGCTCATGCCGCCGGGAACCCTCACCAGCGTATTGACATGATTGATCGCGTACTCGGCGAACCCGCCGTCGGTGGTGAAGCCGTTGGCCCGGTGTCCCTTGTCGCGGTCGCCGTAGTTCATGCCGTAATTCAGGCACGCGGTATACATGCCTTCGCGGCAGCGCTCGCAGCGGCCGCAGCCGGCGTGGACCTCGACGGCAACGCGCTCGCCGACTTCGAACTCATCGACACCCGCGCCGAGTCTGGCCACCGTGCCCATGTACTCGTGGCCCGGCGTGAAATTCTTGTTGAAAGGTTCCCCGCCATGAATCAGCGCCGGCGGTCCATGGTAAATGACTTCCAGGTCGGTCGCGCACACCGCGATCGCGTCGACGCGCACCAGCACTTCGGCGGCGCCGGGGTGGGGAACCGGTTTTTCTATCAATTCAAGTGCGCCGGGATTGCCGAGCACCCACGCCTGCATCTTCGCGGGAATCACGGGACTTCTGGCCGTGCTGACCATCTGCACATCTCCGCGCTGAATGAACCGGCGACTCAGTTCGGTCGCCTTATTGGTGGCATATTATCACGCGTCCCGCAGGCCGCGTGCAGGCTCCGGGGAAACGCTGTCAGAGGGTCTCAATACGTGCCGCGGAAAGCATCGTGGCCGCGCGTGTAAGCGGTGTTGGTCTGCGCCGGATTGCGGTTGACGAGCGGCCGCGCATAGAGCGGATTACGCAGGCTGCGCACCTCGTGCTCGATCGTGAACAGCGGCTTGCCGCTGTCGAGGTCAACGATATCGCGAAAGCGATACTGGTGCTCGTTGCTTTCCTCGGTGATCAGTCCGCGTTCGATCAGAAAGCGATGGGGGCCGGAAAAATCCGCGAGGTAGATCTGGATATGATGGCCATCGTACGGCGGCAGCGGATCGCTGGTTTCGCGGAACAGCAACTGCTGGGAGGCGCCTGCCTCGACACGCGCGAGCGCATCGCTACCGCGCTGTTCGGTCGCCGCAGTCGCGCGCAACGCCTCGCGGTAGAAGCGCGCGATCCCCTCGGTGGTGCCGCGCGGCACTTCGAATTCGACGTAGGCAAGCGCAAGCTCGGCCGGGCCGAATTCGGGGCTCGGCGCGTGGCAACGGAAGCGGTTGCCCCACGGACAGGTCGCCTCGATGCGGTCGGCGTGCGCCTGAAAACCGAACTGCGTGTCCTTGAGCCAGGGCGTGACTTTTTTCAGGCGCTGCGCAAGCTCGCCGAGATCGGGAACCACGATGCCGATGGTGCCGCGCAAACGCTGCGGATTGCCGTTCGGCAAGTGGCACTGGCTGCGGCCGATATTGACCCACATGTTGTCCAGCCCGACCTGCACATACGGGTCGCGCGTAAAACCCATGCCCGCGATGTAGAACGCGGTCGCGGGCCGCTGGTCCGGTATCGTCACGTTGACGTGTTCGAGCGCGACGATGTTGCCGGTATCGCCGCGCGTGCGGTCGTAAGTCTCTGCCATGGTTGAACTCCTCCCGCGCGCCTCTAACGGGCGCGGTTTTTGTTCCGCGCCTCAATCGCGCGGGATCCGATATCGTGCCGCATCTGCATGCCGTCAAAGCGGATTTGCGCGGCGATCTCGTAGGCACGGCTCTGCGCCACTTTGACGTTATGGCCGAGTGCTGTCACGCACAGCACGCGGCCGCCGCTCGCCACGACCTGCTCCCCGTTCAAAGCGGTGCCGGAGTGGAACACGTGATAATCGCTTTCCGCGGCCGCGCCCGGCCGCGCCAGTCCGCTGATCACATCCCCCTTGCGCGGCGCATCCGGATAGCCGTGCGCGGCGAGCACCACGCCGAGGGCCGTGCGGGGGTCCCATTCGGATTCGACTTTATCGAGCGTGCCGGCAAGCGCGTGTTCGAGCAGCACGACCAGGTCGCTTTTCAGGCGCAGGATGATGGGCTGCGTTTCCGGATCGCCCATGCGGCAGTTGAATTCAAGCACCCTGACCTGGCCGTCGCTGCCTATCATCAGTCCGGCGTAGAGAAATCCGACGAACGGCATTCCTTCCTGCTCCATGCCGGCGATTACCGGCTGGATCACTTCGCGCATCACTTTGGCGTGGATGCTCGGCGTCACCACCGGCGCCGGCGAGTACGCGCCCATGCCGCCGGTGTTGGGGCCCTCGTCACCGTCCCTCAGCCGCTTATGGTCCTGGCTGGTGGCGAGCGGCAGCGCGTGCCTGCCGTCTACCATCGCGATGAAGCTTGCTTCCTCGCCGTCGAGGAAATCCTCGATCACGACGCGGCTGCCCGCGGCACCCATTTTGTTATCGATGAGCATCATGTCGACGGCGGCGTGCGCTTGTCCGAGATCGACCGCGACCACCACGCCTTTGCCGGCGGCCAGTCCGTCTGCCTTGACCACGAGCGGCGCGCCGCGCGACTCGATGTATTGATGCGCCGACAGCGCGTCGGTGAAAGTCCGGTAGTCGGCGCTCGGGATGCGGTGGCGCGCCATGAAGCTCTTCGCAAAATCCTTCGAGCTTTCGAGC
Source organism: Betaproteobacteria bacterium (assembly GCA_016192835.1). Lineage (GTDB taxonomy): Bacteria > Pseudomonadota > Gammaproteobacteria > Burkholderiales > SG8-41 > PALSA-1004. Next base: position 9,054 of record JACPTJ010000200.1, on the reverse strand, counting down.
TGCGCGGCGCGCTGACTCGGTCCGAATATTCTGAGCCCCGCGGCCTGGAACGCGTCGACCAGGCCTGCCGCCAGCGGCGCCTCGGGCCCGACCACGGTCAGCGCGATCTGCTCGCTCCTGGCGAACTCGATGAGCTGCGCGTGCCCGGTGATGGCGACGTTATCGAGCCCGTCTTCGAGCGCGGTGCCGGCATTGCCGGGCGCGACGAATACCTTGAATACGCGCGGTGATTGCGCGAGCTTCCATGCCAGCGCGTGCTCGCGCCCTCCGCCGCCGATCACCAGTAGTTTCATGCGGGTTTACGCAACCACAGATGAACACGGATAAACACAGATCGTTCACTGAACCAAAAATCTGCGTTCATCTGTGTCTATCTGTGGTTTCAATCAATGCCTGAAGTGGCGATAGCCAGTGAAAACCATCGCGATGCCGCGCTCGTCGGCGGCGGCGATCACTTCCTCGTCGCGCAGGCTGCCGCCGGGCTGGATTACCGCCGCCGCGCCGGCGTCGGCAACGACGTCGAGCCCGTCGCGGAACGGGAAGAACGCGTCCGAGGCGGCCACCGAGCCGGCAAGCGGCAGACCGGCGTTTTTGGCCTTCATCGCGGCGATGCGCGCCGAGTCGACGCGGCTCATCTGACCGGCGCCGACACCGAGGGTGCGGCCGCTGCCTGCGAACACGATGGCGTTGGACTTGACGTATTTGGCGACGCGCCACGCAAACAGCAGGTCTTCCTGCTGCGACGGCGTGGGTTTGATCCTGGTCACCGCCTTGAGTTGCGCCGCGCCGACAGTGGCGCTGTCGGGAGTTTGCACCAGCAGGCCGCCGCCAACGCGCTTGTAATCACAACGCAACGCGTTCACGAAGTTCCCCTCGCCCGCCTGCGGGAGAGGGGCTAGGGGTGAGGGCAGCGGCACTTCAAGCACGCGCACGTTTTCTTTTTTCGCGAGCGCTTCTTTCGCTCCCGCCGACACGGTGGGCGCGATCAGCACTTCGACGAATTTCTCGGCTACGCCCATGGCGGTCGCGGCGTCGAGTTCGCGGTTGAACGCGATGATGCCGCCGAAGGCGGAGGTCGGATCGGTCGCGAACGCAAGCCGGTAGGCCTCCAGCGCGCTCGCCGCGACCGCCACCCCGCAGGGGTTGGCGTGCTTGACGATCACGCACGCCGGCGCATCGAACGTTTTGACGCACTCCCAAGCCGCGTCGGAGTCAGCAATGTTGTTGTACGACAGTTCCTTGCCCTGCAACTGGGTGTAGCGCGCGAGGCTGCCCGGCGCTGGCGCGAGGTCGCGGTAAAACGCCGCGTGCTGGTGCGGGTTTTCGCCGTAGCGCAGCGCCTGCACGAGCTCGAAATTGAGATTGAGCCGCGCCGGAAACGTGGTGCGCGCGCCGCTCGCATCGATCGCGGTCAGGTAATTGCTGATCGAGCCGTCATAGGCGGCGGTGTGCGAAAACGCCTTCTGCGCGAGCTTGAAACGCGTCGGCAGGCCGATCGCGCCGCTCGCCTCCTGCATCTCACTCAAGATCTCCGCGTAATCGCCGGGATCGGTGACGACCGCGACGTGCTGGTGGTTTTTCGCCGCGCTGCGCACCATCGCCGGACCGCCGATGTCGATGTTCTCGATCGCCTCCTCCAGCGTGCAGCCGGGGCGCGCGACGGTTTCGCTGAACGGATACAGGTTGACCACCACCAGGTCGATCGGCGCGATGCCGGCCGCGTCGAGCGCACTGACGTGCGACGGTACATCGCGCCGCGCCAGGATGCCGCCGTGGACTTTCGGGTGCAGCGTCTTGACCCGGCCATCGAGCATCTCGGGAAAGCCGGTGTGAGCGGAGACTTCGGTGACCTTGATCCCGTGCTCGCCGAGCAGCCTTCCCGTGCTCGCCGAGCAGCCTGGCGGTTCCGCCCGTTGACAACAGCGCGGCCCCAAAACCGGCGAGGCCGCGCGCAAATTCGACCAGTCCGCTCTTGTCGGAAACGCTGATCAGCGCGGTCTTGATGACGGTCATCGGCGGAAAATCACCCTTTGATACCGTGCGCCTTCATTTTCTTGCGCAGCGTGTTGCGATTGATACCGAGCACCTGCGCCGCGTGCGATTGATTGCCCTCCAGGCGGTGCAGCACGGTCTCGAGCAGCGGTTTCTCGACACAGTTGATCACCATGTCGTAAATCCCGCGTGCTTTTTCCCCGTCGAGATCCTTGAAGTACCCGTCGATCGCCTTGCGCACGAAACGGGCCATTTCGTTTTCATTCATCGTCATCATGCCGCCAGTTCCCCAATATAAGTCAGTCGCCGGCCGTAACCCGCCAGCTCCCCGAAAAATTCGTCGACCGCTGCAAGCTGCTCGCCGCAGGTCTGCAATTGGTTCATCGCGCAGCGGAATGCCGCCGACCCCGCGAGCCCCTTCGTGTACCACGAAATGTGCTTGCGCGCGACGCGCATGCCGGTCGATTCGCCGTAGAACGAGTACAGCTCGTGCACGTGCGCCACCAGCACGCGATGGATTTCCTCGACTTCCGGCGGCGGCAGGTGCGCGCCGGCCGCCAGGTAGTGCCCGATCTCGCGGAAAATCCACGGCCGGCCCTGGGCGGCGCGCCCGATCATGACCGCGTCGGCGCCGGTGCAGGCGAGCACGTGCTGCACTTTTTCGGGCGTGGTGAGGTCGCCGTTGGCGATCACCGGGATGTTCACCGCGGCTTTGACCTCGGCGATGGTGTCGTATTCCGCTTCTCCGCTGTAGCCGCAGGCGCGGGTACGGCCATGTACCGCCAGCGCCTGAATGCCCGAGTCTGCGGCAAGCTTTGCCACGCGCACCGCGTTGCGGTGGCTGCGGTCCCAGCCCGTGCGGATCTTGAGCGTGACCGGCACCCGCACGGCGCGGACCACCGCCTCGACGATGCGCCTGACCAGCGGCTCATCCTGCAGCAGCGCGGAACCCGCCATCACGTTGCATATTTTCCTGGCGGGGCAGCCCATGTTGATGTCGATGATCTGCGCGCCCTGATCGACGTTGTATTGCGCGGCCTGCGCCATCATCGCCGGATCGGCGCCCGCAATCTGCACCGAGACCGGAGCGACTTCGCCTTCGTGATCGGCGCGGCGGCGCGTTTTCTCGGAGCCCCACAGCAGTGAATTGCTGGCGACCATTTCCGACACCGCCATGCCCGCGCCCATGCGCTTGCACAACTGACGGAACGGACGATCGGTGACGCCGGCCATCGGCGCGACCATCAGGTTGTTCTTGAGTTGATACGGGCCGATATGCATCGTGCGAAATCGAGTATCGTCGTAACGGAACGTTCCGGGAAAGGGCGTAATTGTAGTCTCAGCGCAACGACAAGAAAAGCAACGCGGTCAATTATTTTTCGGCTCAGCCGCGCGCACCGAACATCATACGCCGCGCCAGAAAGTTTTTCGCGGCGGGAATGGCGCCGAATGCGGCAAGACCGAGGCCGCGGGCGCCATTCGCGAGCGGGATGTCTTTGCAAAACAAACGGATCAGCGTATCAGTGAACAAAATGGTGGCGATTCGGTCGAGCCGCCGCTGCGACAAATATTCATTCAGCAACTCGCTGCCGCCGGGGTCGCGCTCGCCGCGCGCGAGAATCGCGCGCGCCAGTTCCCACGCATCACGCAGGCCAAGGTTGAATCCCTGGCCGGCAACCGGATGCAGCGTCTGCGCCGCATTGCCGATCAGCAGTGTGCGCGGCGCAACCGGCCGCGTCGCAACCTTGAGCGCGAGCGGAAATACCTGGCGCCGGCCGGCGGCGGTAAAAACACCGGCCGCGCTGCCGAATCCAGCATGCAGCCGCCGGCAGAATTCGGCTTCATCCAGCGTGGCGAGTTGTTGCGCGCGCTCCGGCTGGACCGTCCATACCAGCGACCATCCGCGCGCAGACGGCAGCAGTGCGATCGGCCCATCAGGCGTGAAGCGCTCGAACGCACGGTTTTGGTGCAATTGCTCACTCACCACGTCGCACACCAGCGCGGATTGGCGGTAATCGCGGGTTCTGACGTGGGCGATATCCAATTGCGCGCCACCATCCGCGATCGCGGCGAGGCGCGTGGCCAGTTCCTCCCGCGTGCCGGACGCGTCGATGCTGACCACCGCGCCGTTCGCATCCCCTCTGACCGCCAGCACCGTGCAGCCCGCCAACACGCGCACGGCAGTTCGCTCGAGCGCCCCTACCAGCGCGCGCTGCAGCGCGGCATAGCCGGTCACGTAACCGAGCGCAGCCACGTTGGCCTCGTCGGCGCTCAATTCGGTGCGGCCGAAACTGCGCTGCTGCGAAATGCTGATGCGATGGATCGGGGTTGTCTCCGACGCCAACTCCGGCCACACGCCGAGGCGCTCGAGGATCAGCCGGCTGCCGTACGCGAGCGCAATGGTGCGCGTATCGTCAACGACGGTTCCGGGCACGCGCGCCTCGATGAGCGTCACGCTCAAGCCGCTCGCGCGCAGACCCAGCGCAAGCGCGGCGCCGACCGGCCCGCCGCCGGCAATCACGATATCCCGATGCTCAGCCACGCATCAACGCTTCAATGTCTTGAACCGATTTCGGCGCGGCGTGAGTGAGCACCTCGTTGCCCGACGCCGTCACCAGCACGTCGTCTTCGATGCGTATGCCAGTGTTGGCGAACTGCGGGGGCACGTCGTCGCCGCGAATATAACAGCCCGGCTCCACCGTCAGCACCATTCCCGGCTTGAGTTCGCGCCACTGGCCGTCGCGCTTGTAGTCGCCGGCATCGTGCACGTCGAGCCCGAGCCAGTGCCCGGTGCGGTGCATGTAGAACCGCTTGTAATCGCCGGCCTCGATCACCTTGTCGACACTGCCCTGGCACAGGCCGAAATCGATCAATCCCTGCGCCAGCACTCGCAGCGCGGCGTCGTGCGGCGCGGTCCACGCCGCGCCCGGCCGCACCGCCGCGATCGCAGCGCCCTGCGCGGCGAGCACCATCTGATAGACATCGCGCTGCGCCGGCGTGAACCTTCCGCTCACGGGGTACGTGCGCGTGATGTCCGCGGCATAGCCGTCGAGTTCGCAACCGGCATCGACCAGCAACAGGTCGCCGGCGTTGAGCACCGCGTCGTTGCTCACGTAATGCAGCACGCACGCGTTGGCACCGCCGGCAACAATCGACGTGTAGGCCGGCGCCTGCGCGCCGCGGCGGCGAAACTCGTGCAGCAGTTCGGCCTCGATTTCATACTCGGCGCGGCCGGGTTTCACGGCGCAAATCGCGCGCCGGTGGGCATCGGTCGAAATCTGCGCCGCGCGACGCATGATGGCGAGCTCGTGCGCATCCTTGAACAGCCGCATTTCGTCGAGCAGCGCGCGCACGTCGTAAATCGCGGCCGGCGCCGTGACTCCGGTGCGGGCCTGCGCGCGCACCGCATTCAGGGCTTTCAGCACGCGCTCATCCCAGCGCCCGTCGCTGCCGAGATGACAATGCAGCGCAGACTGGTCCCCGAGCAACTTGGGCAGCACGGTATCGAGTTCGCTGATCGAATGGCTCTCGTCGAAATGAAATTCAGTGCGCGCCCGCTCGAGTCCGTAGCGAAAACCGTCCCAGATTTCGCGTTCGGCGTCCTTGTCGCGACAGAACAGTATGCTTCGGCCGGGGTCGCCCGCAACCAGCACCAACACCGCTTCCGGCTCGGGAAAACCGGTCAGATAGTAAAAATAGCTGTCGTAACGATACGGATAATGCGAGTCCCGGCTGCGCGCCTGCTCCGGCGCGGTGGGAACCACTGCGACGCCGCGTTGCATCAGCTGCGCAAGCCGTGCGCGCCGCTCGGCATACACCGCGGGAATTGTGCTCGCGATTTCGGTTTGCATCATGCGGGAATTATAAACCCTGCACCGCAGGCGCGGCGCTGGCTCCCCGGCTCACCGGATACCGCTCACTGCGCGGCGAGTTCGCGTTCGAGAGCGGCCAGCCGCTCGGGAGTGCCGATATCGCGCCAGCGTCCATGGTAATGCTCGCCGCTCACGCGCCGCGCCGCGATGTGCAGGCGCAGCAGCGGCGCGAGCGGCTCTTTCGCCCCGCGCGCGACGCCGGCGAAAAGTTCCGGGTGATAGGCGGCGATGCCGCTGAAGGTGAACCGTGCGCCGTCGCGCACGACCTCCCCGCCGCGCAACGCGAAATCGCCTCCCGGGTGATGGCCGGGATTGTCGACCAGCACCAGGTGCGCGAGGCGCCCCGGCGGCGCGAGGCAGGCCGCCGCACGCGCCAGCCGCGCGTAGTCGTAAGCGCTGAACACGTCGGCATTGATCGCGGCGAACGGCGCGTCTCCAAGCAGCGGCAGCGCATGGGCGATGCCGCCGGCGGTCCCGAGCGCTGCGGCTTCGCGCGAATAGACGATCGGGATGCCGAAGCGGCCGCCGTCGCCGAGCGCGCGCTCGATCAGCGCACCAAGATGCGCGTGGTTGATCACCACCTGCTTGAAACCTGCGGCGGCAAGTTTTTCGATATGCCAGACGATAAGCGGCTTACCGCCGGCTTCCAGCAACGGCTTGGGTACACGGTCGGTAAGGGGGCGCATGCGCTCACCGCGGCCGGCTGCGAGTATGATCGCTTTCAAAACGTGCAACCAGCGCGGACCCGGGGTTTGCTCTCGATCTCGTCGAGCAGCGTGAGCAGGGGATTGAGCGCGTGATAGCGTCCGGCGACGGCGCGCACGTAACCGACGAAGCGCGCCGTGTCTTCGAGGTAGCCGCGCTTGCCATCGCGGTAATACAGCCGCGCGAAGATGCCCAGCACTTTCAGATGGCGCTGCAGTCCCATCCATTCGACGTCGCGGTAGAAGCCGCCGAAGTCACTGTTGACCGGCAGCCCGGCGCGCCGGGCTTTTTCCCAGTAGCGCGCCGTCCAGTCGAGCACGCGCTCCTCGTCCCAGCTGACGAACGCATCCCTGAACAGCGATGCGACGTCATAAGTAATCGGACCGTAGACCGCGTCCTGAAAATCGAGCACGCCGGGATTCGGTTCGCATACCATCAGATTGCGCGGCATGTAGTCGCGGTGCACGTAAACGGCGGGTTGCGCGAGATTGTTGGCGAGTATCAGCGCGAACACCGCAGCGAGGGTGCGCCGCTGCGCGGGGTCGAGCGTGCAACCGAGGTGACGCTGCAGATACCACTCCGGAAAGAGCTTCATCTCGCGCGTGAGCAGCGCCTCGTCGTAGGGCGGCAGCACGTCCGGCCGGCTGGCGAGCTGCCAGCGCAGCAAGGCATCGATCGCGTCGCGGAACAACTCATCGGCGCTCGCGTCGTTGAGCGCCTGCAGATAGCTCGTGGTGCCGAGGTCGGAGAGCAGCAAAAACCCCTGCCCGGGATCTTCGGCGATCACGCGCGGCACATGCACGCCCGCGGCCGCCAGCAGGCGGGCGACACGCACGAACGGCCGGCAATCCTCCTGCGCGGGCGGCGCATCCATCGCAATCAGCGAGAGCCCCCCCGCGCGCACGCGGAAATAGCGCCGGAAGCTCGCATCCGCGCTTGCCGGTTCGAGCACGAGCGGCGATGCATTCAGCCGCATTTCGACCCAGTGCTGAAGTTGGCTCCGTCGATCCACGCGGCGCATTGCCTTATTCGGAAAATTGTGCGATTTTATCATTCCCTTCCCACGCTATTGATAATGCGAATTTTCCGCGTCACACCGCTTGCGTTGCTGCTGTCGTGCGCCGGCACCTGGGCCGGCGCCGCAGAGGTCACCGCGATCGGCCTCCAGCCTCGCGCAGACGGGCTGCGGCTCAAGCTTCAGCCGTCGTTTATCCGCATCCCGCCGGACAACAGGGACACGGTGCCGCTGTTTGTCGACGCGGAGCGGGTGCAGGGCCATCAGGACCGGGAAATCGAGGCCGAGGGTACGGTGCGCTTGCGCCGGCGCGGCCAGGCGATCCACGCCGACTGGTTGCGCTACGACAAGCCCGAGGATGAAGTCAACGCGCAGGGCAATGTCCGCCTCGAACAACGCGGGGACGTGCTCGAAGGCACCCAAATGCGCCTCAATCTCGGCACCGCGCGCGGGGCGGTCGAGAAACCGAAATACCAGGTCCAGGTCAACGCCACCCAGGGCCGCGGCGAGGGGGAGCGGCTCGTGCTGGAAGGGCACAACAAGTATCGCGTGGTGGGCGGCAGTTACACCTCTTGCGATGTCGGCACCGATGACTGGTTCGTGCGCGCCAGCGATCTCGAGATCGACAAGGACCGCCAGATCGGCACCGCGCGCAATGCCAGCGTCGTATTCCTCGGGCAGCCCATCCTGTATGTGCCGTACCTGAGCTTCTCGCTCGACCGCCGGCGCGAGTCGGGATTGCTGTCGCCGACCTTCGGCACCACCGGCAATTCCGGTTACGAATTCTCGATCCCTTATTACTGGAACATCGCGCCCAACCGCGACGCCACGATCACGCCGCGCACCATGTCGAAGCGCGGCGTGATGCTGAGCAACGAGTTCCGTTATCTGGAGACCAGATACTCCGGCGAGGCGCGCTACGAAGTCATCCCCACGGACCGCGTCAAGGACAACGCCGACCGGTTTGCCCTGAATCTGCGTCACAATCAGCTTTGGGACAACGGCTGGAACGGGAACCTGAACATTCAAAAAGTCTCGGACGACAGGTATTTCACCGATCTGTCGACGCAAATCGCGGCGACCTCGCAATCCGTGTTGCCGCGCGAGGGCTCGCTGGCGAAAAACGGCACCTGGTGGAACGGCGGAACGTGGGGCCTCTCGACGCTGGTGCAGCGCTGGCAAACGCTGCAAACCGATCCGTTCAATCCGCTGGTTGCGCCCTACAACCGCTCGCAAGTCGCTTTGTCCGCCGCCAAACAGAACGTCGGACCCGCGGATCTCGATTTCTTCAGCAGCGCGGTCGACTTCACCCACCCGGCGTTGACCACTGGCAGGCGGGTGGTCGCGTATCCCAGCGTCAGCGTGCCGCTGCAAACGTCGTTTGCCTATCTGACGCCCAAGGCGGGTATGCACCTCACCCATTACAACCTGAGCCCGTTGACGCCTGCCGCGTCGAACCTGAACCGGGCG
>JACPTJ010000347.1 GCA_016192835.1 Betaproteobacteria bacterium | reverse complement strand
GGCAGCACCACGTCGGCGAACGCCGCCGTTTCGGTCAGGAATAGGTCCTGCACCACCAGGTGCTCCAGCATCGCCAACCCCTCGCGGGCGTGGCCGACGTCCGGATCCGACATCGCCGGGTTCTCGCCCATGATGTACATGCCGCGGATTTTGCCCTCGTGCACCGCGTCCATGATCTCGACCACGGTCAGCCCCGGTTTGGGATCGAGTGTTGCGCCCCACAGTTTTTCGAAGCGCGCGCGCGCCTCGCCGTTGTCGACGCGCTGATAATCGGGGAACACCATCGGGATCAGCCCCGAATCGGATGCGCCCTGCACGTTGTTCTGGCCGCGCAGCGGATGCAGCCCGGTGCCGGGACGGCCGATCTGCCCGGTCATCAGGCACAGCGCGATCAGGCAACGCGCGTTGTCGGTGCCGTGGATGTGCTGCGAGATGCCCATGCCCCACAGAATCATCGAGCCTTTCGAGGTCGCATACAGGCGCGCGACTTCCCTGATGGTCGCGGCCGGAACGCCGCAGACCGGCGCCATCGCCTCGGGACTGTAGCCCTCGACGTTCTTCTTCAGCTCATCGTAGCCGAGAGTGCGCTCCCGGATGAAAGCCTCATTCACCAGGCCTTCGTGCACGATGGAGTGCATCATTGCATTCAGCAGCGCGACATCCGTATCGGGCTTGAACTGCAGATAATGCGTCGCGTGGCGCGCGAGATCCGAGCGGCGCGGATCGGCGACGATGAGCTTCACGCCGCGCTTCGCCGCGTTCTTGATCCAGGTCGCCGCCACCGGATGGTTCGAGGTCGGATTGGCGCCGATCAGCAGCACCACTTCCGCGTTCATCACGTCGCTGACCTGGTTCGAAACCGCGCCCGAATTGACGCCTTCCATCAGCGCCGCGACGCTCGAGGCATGACACAGCCGCGTGCAGTGGTCGACGTTGTTGCTGCCGAAACCGGTGCGCACCAGTTTCTGGAACAGGTAAGCCTCTTCGTTGCTGCCTTTGGCCGAGCCGAATCCGCACAGCGCTTTTTTGCCGCGAGTGTCACGAATCTTTTTCAGCCCGCCCGCGGCAAGCGCGAGCGCTTCTTCCCAGGTTGCTTCACGGAAGTACTCGAGCGCGTTGGCGGGGTCGAGGTCGAAATCGGCCGATTTCGGCACACCGGGCTTGCGGATCAGCGGTCTGGTGAGGCGCTGCCGGTGAGTCACGTAGTCGAAACCGTAACGGCCTTTGACGCAGAGGCGCCCGTGGTTCGATGGTCCGTCGCGGCCATCGACGGTGAGGATCTTGTTGTCCTTGATGTTGTAGGTTAGCTGGCAGCCGACGCCGCAGTACGGGCACACCGAGTGCACCTGCTTGTCGGGTTTCACCATGCCGGCGTTGCGCGCCGGCATCAGCGCGCCGGTCGGGCACGCCTGCACGCATTCGCCGCACGCCACACAGGTCGACTCGCCCATCGGATCGTCGAGATCGAACACGATCTTCGAATGTTCGCCGCGGAAAGCGTAACCGATCACATCGTTGACCTGCTCCTCGCGGCAGGCGCGCACGCAGCGCGTGCACTGGATGCACGAATCGAGATTGACGGCCATGGCGAAATGCGACCGGTCGGCTGCGGGCTGATGGCGCGGCGCGAAACGCGGCGTGCCGACATCGAGTTTCGCCGCCCACTGGTCGAGTTCGTTCTTCAGCGTACGGCGCTCCGCGGGCATGTCGGACAGCAGCAGCTCGAGCACCATTTTCTGCGACGCGACTGCACGCACACTGTCGGTACTAACTTCCATGCCGGCCGCGGGCTTGCGGCAGCACGACGGCGCGAGCACGCGCTCGCCTTTGATCTCGACCATGCACGCGCGGCAGTTGCCGTCAGGCCGCATGCCTTCCTGGTAGCACAGGTGCGGAATTTCGACGCCGAGGCGCTGCGCGGTCTGAAGGATGGTCTCGCCGGAAAAGCCGACGACCGCTTTCCCATCGAGCTTGAACTCGATCGCTTCGGCCTGGACTTCGATCTTGCTCATCATATTCATGACTTGACCCCAAAAGCTTCACCGCAAAGGACGCAAAGTTCGCGAAGGTTCGCAAAGGAACCCCATTTAAGAATTCCTTGGCGTCCTTGGCGTCCTTGGCGTCCTTGGCGGTTCACGCTTTTCATTCGATTTCGTGCCCAAAATGCCTGATCACGCAGCGCACCGGATTGGGCGCCGCCTGACCGAGCCCGCATATGGATGCGTCAGCCATCGCGCCGGAAAGTTCCTCGAGCAAATCCTTGTTCCACTGCGGCGCCTGCATCAGGGTAAGCGCCTTGGCGGTGCCGACGCGGCACGGCGTGCACTGGCCGCACGACTCGTCGGAGAAGAACTTCATCAGATTGCGCGCGGCGGCGCTCGCCTTGTCGTGATCGGACAGGATAATCACCGCCGCCGAGCCGATGAAACAGTCGTGCGGTTGCAGCGTGTCGAAGTCGAGCGGAATGTCGCCCTTGGCGGCCGGCAATATGCCGCCCGACGCGCCGCCCGGCAGATAGGCATAGAACTCGTGCCCCGGCAGCATGCCGCCGCAGTATTCGGCGATCAACTCCTTGACCGTGATGCCGGCCGGCGCCAGATGCACTCCCGGCGTCCTGACCCGCCCCGACACCGAAAACGAGCGCAGCCCCTTGCGGCCGTGGCGGCCATGCCCTGCAAACCAGCCGGCGCCCTGTTCCAGGATGTCGCGCACCCAATACAGCGTCTCCATGTTGTGCTCGAGCGTCGGGTAGCCGAACAACCCGACCTGCGCCACGTAGGGCGGCCTGAGCCGCGGCATGCCGCGCTTGCCCTCGATCGATTCGATCATCGCCGACTCTTCGCCGCAGATATAAGCGCCGGCGCCGCGCCGCAGGTGTATCGGTGGCAGCGGACACGGCGGATCCTTCTGCAATGCGGCGATCTCGCGCTCGAGAATTGCGCGGCAGCCCGCGTACTCGTCGCGTAAATAGATATAGACCTCGGAAATCTGCGCCGCCCACGCCGCTATCACCATGCCTTCGAGAAAGCGGTGCGGGTCGCGCTCGAGATAATAGCGGTCCTTGAATGTCCCGGGTTCGCCTTCGTCGATGTTGACCGCAAGCAGCCGCGGCCGCGTCTCGGCGCGCAGGATGCGCCACTTGCGCCCGGCAGGAAAGCCGGCGCCGCCGAGCCCGCGCAGGCCGGAATCCTCCATCGTCTTGAGGATGTCCTCGGCATCGCGCTCGCCGCCCAGGCACGCGGCGGCGATGCGATAACCGCCCTGCTTGCGGTACTCGTTAAAGCCGATGTATTTATCGACCGTGCAGTGGATATTATTCGCCGCCACCTGCGCGCTGACTTTTTCGACCGTCGCCTTCGCCACGGGGTTCTGGCCGACCACTGCGGCCGGCGCCTGCTCGCAGCGGCCGATGCAGGGTGCCGGGATGACGCGCACGTTCGGACCCAGCGCCGCTTGGAGTTTTTCGAGCAGCGGTTGCGCGCCGGCAAGCTCGCATGACAGGGAATCGCACACGCGCACGGTCAGCGCGGGCGGCACTACGCCGCCTTCCTTGACGACGTCGAAGTGATGATAAAACGTCGCAACCTCGTAGACCTCGGTCAGCGCGAGTTTCATCTCGCGCGCGAGCGCCACGATGTGCGCCGCGGAAATATGGCCGAATCTGTCCTGGATCAGGTGCAGATGCTCGATCAGCAGGTCGCGGCGGCGCGGCTTCTTGCCCAGTAATGCCTGTACTTCAGCCAGCGCCTTGGCATCGACTGCGCGGCCTTTCGGCTTGCCGCGTTTTGTCCTGGGCCTTTCAACACGGACTTG